>JAAZCB010000132.1 GCA_012513545.1 Clostridiaceae bacterium | reverse complement strand
TTGTCAACGGAGGTACCGGACAGGATGTTGGCCCGGTCTTAAGGATGATAACTGAAAACTATATTTTAAAGGAAAAGACTTCATGGGATGCACGTCTTCGAACAGAAAACAGATATGATAAAATACTTGAAGCGCTGCTGCACGGCAATATCAAAGAGCTTGGCAAGCTTGAGTCTGAGGACTTTGAAGACCGCAGGCTGATTTCTCCCCTATCGGACAATCTTTATCATCAAAAGGTGTATGCTCAATTGAAGTCAAAGTTTAAGGAAGACCTTTGGGGATATGATTCAACCGGGGGAAGAGCAGGCGCAGGAGGTATTTTCTTTGTAAATCCCCATATTAAAGAAGAGTTTGAGCATGCTTTTATTTCAGTATGTCTTGAAACACAGGAAGCCATGCAGGGCCAGATGCATTTTTCTTCGAGGCCGCTCGTTTACAAATTTGAATTGAACAGAGAAGGCATTAAGGTTGTTCCCTGCTGTAAAAATGCCATTGATACTATTGTTGATAATTTATGTAACAGGGTTAAACCAAAAAGCTATAATAACTTAGAAGTCAGTGATATTAAAGGTATAAAAGACTTATGCACCTTTGACACTCACGCTTTTCTCTCTCTTCAGTCGCAGTACATGGAAGGAAAATTGTCAATAAGCAATAATATTTATGCCACGGCTGAGGAAATTAACAGCATAACACAGGCTTCAGATCTGGCCACCTTGCCGCCAATAGACTCGAAAGAATACGAAAACCTGTTTTGTGACGGGCTTGAGCTTTTAAAAGAGCCTATGGCTTATATTATACTTAATGGCGGTGAAAGTACACGCTATGGCGTAAATACCATAAGAGGCCTGAGCCCCGCGTTTTATTTATCAGGTAACTACTATTCCATGATAGAGCTTAAACTCCGCCATTTGAGCTTCCTTGTTGAAAAGTATGCAAGTCCTGTTTATCCGGTGCTTGTAAACAGCTTTTTTACCAATCATCATACCATGAGGCTTCTCAAATTGAATGACTTTTATGGAATAAGTGGTGAAGATGTTTACAATTGTGTACATCAGGTAAGCCACAGGGTCTATCCAAACGAAGGCGACCTTGTATACTGGTATGAAGTGCTTCGTGAAAAAGGACTGACTGAAAAGGAAGAACAGTTGACAATTCAATACATGGAGTCCATGAAGGACTGGATCAGAAAAAAAGGAGCAGGAAACATTTATGAACCCGAGGGAAAGAACAAACTTTACACCCTTGTGTCTCCGGGCCATTATTACTCCTTTATGTCCATTGTTACAAGCCACACCTTGGGTCGGCTCCTTCAAAGGGGAGTTAAAAGGCTTTTGGTGTCAAGCAACGACAACCTGCTCTCTACTGTTGATCCGGCTGTTCTTGCATTTCATAATAAAATGGGCTCGGGAACAACAGCCGAAGTAGTCCCTCGAATGTACGACAAGGGCGGCGCACCTGTTTGTGTAAATGGAAAGGTTGTCATTCTTGAAGACTTTTCCTTTCCAGACCAGGACACACTTTGGAAGACACCATTTTTCAACCCTATAACCACATGGATTGAAACAGAAGCACTAATAGAACTGCTTGGGCTCAGCAAAAAAGATTTGATCGATGCCTCAAACGGATGCGCAGATAAACGCATAAAGTGTATCAAGGCAGTGGAAAATCTGGCCGACAGGTTAAAAACCTATGTTGTTCTAAAGCATGTCTCAGAGGATATGGGAAAAGGTATTTCTTACACTTACCCGGTAATCCAGTTTGAAAAGCTTTATGGTGATCTGGTAGGACTCTTGAACCCACGGTTTTTGCTAGTGCCGAAAGCATTAAGACACACACAGGTCAAATCTGTTGACCATGTTTATCAGATATATGTTGACAGGGCCCTTGACGTATTAAGGCCACAGATAATACTATAGTGCCGTCTGGCTTAATTTTGCCGGAAAGTAAGTTGTATGGTAAATTGCTGTTTTCAGGGAGTTGAGTAGGTGGATAAAAAAGAACTAAAATACACACTGTTTAATTCGGTTATAATTTGCAACGCCGTATCATCGGTTTTATTAGACTGTATTTCAGACACAGTCAACATGATAAAAGCAGTTCTTGGCATCAAACCGGCTTTTACAGGACAAATGCGGCTTTCATACCGGGTCATGAGCTTTTTTGATAAAGGATATGAAAACATAATAATTAAACCTACCGGCGTATATTCCGGCAAAAAACTCCTTGAAGATCCCAGGTTTCAGATTATGGAATTTATGCCGGTAAGGGGTCTTAAAATATCTGCTAAAGATAGACACAGAACAGAGCAGATAATTAACAGTACCTCTTTTTCAAAAGACCCTCTTGCAAGCATTGAATTCTACCGGATAAAGGCCTTATTTGCACTGATTTCGGCAGGTTTTATATTAAGCTTTCTAGCAACTCTTTTTGTTTTGTTTTCACCCTACTTCAATGCACCTTTATCTAAAAAAATAGCTTTATTTATGTGGACTTTACCAAATCTTTATTTCTTCTCGCAGACTATACTTTTTTATCTTACAAGGCTTAAGCATTTGTCAATGAAAACAAGTTTTGAGGAAGCGTCCGAAGCTGAGGAAAAAGAGCTCAGGCTTTCTCATAAACAGCCCTATGTTGTTTCTGTTGTACCCACATATATGGAAGACCCCGACCTTCTAAAAAGGACACTTTACAGCATATGCCTGCAAAGCTACAGTAACATGAGTGTCGTTATGCTTCTCGGCAACGATTATTACAGCTGTGATAAAAGCGTTATTGACAACACAAAAAGAATGAAGCTTATGTTTATTGATATTAAAAAAGAAATACATAATCAGAAACAGAAAATCAGAAAGCAGTTAAACACGCTTGAGCCCATAGGCAAGGAAGGCATATCTTTGCCAGCATCAGGGTTCATTCACTTAGGCAATATATATATGGAAGTATCCTCATGGTTTATCGGTAAGGCGCGTGAATTAAGGGCTTTAGAAGTAAAATACCCCATTGACAGTTATTTGATTAAAAATACTTTCATATCCAGGTACAGATATTTCAAGAGGCAGTCAGTTAAATGCTTAAAGGCTGCAAAAGGTCTACCTTGTTGTATTAATCCCGAAGAATTGTATAAGGAGCTTTATAGTCTCTTTAACATTAAACTAGACATATTTATGAGGACCAGATATGAAAACCTTGAACAGGAAAAAACAAAAGCCGGCAACCTGAGTGCATACAGTTCAATTATCGGAGACACCTGGTGCAGAAAAAAACAGTCAAATGGGAGGTTTGTCCTGAAGCCCTCCAGGAGAGGGAAGCACATTAAAGAACCCCTGTATTTTGCTTCCTTTGATTCAGATACAATATTAAAACCCGACTATATTGTCCGAAAGGTTGCGTTTCTAGAGAGGGAAGAAAATCAGGGTGTAGGTTTAATTCAGTCCCCCTATGTTGTGCCCACTCCTGAAGAAACACCAGCTGCGTCTGCTTCCGGGGTGCTTTCCTATTGGTTTCTGCCTGTATCAGTCGGATTAAGTGCATATAAAAGTGCCTGCTGGCTTGGCTTCAACTGTGTTATGAGGTTTGAAGCAGTAAAAAAAATTAAAACCTTCCTTACCGACACAATAATTGAAGATACTCAAAATGGCATCAAAATAAAACGTGAGGGTTATGAGATTATTACCTCTCCTGAAGAGCAGTGTACAACCTTCAGTCCCTCTGATTTGAATGGATTAAAGGTACAGCGAACCCGTTGGGCTTCCGGAGGCTTTAAAATAGCTAAAGACCTTCTGCTTGGCTTTATTCGCAAGGAACCTGGCTTTAAAACCTTCACCGAGAAAGTTCTTGTGCTGAATTATGTATTGGGCTTAAACCTGCTTCCTATAGCAATAACCTCCCTTTTGTTCATTGAATCCCCCTTTTACAAACATTTTTTCTTTGTTGAGACTATCCCGTTCTTCCTTTATATATTGTCCTACGTGTGTCTTTTAAGGTCTCTGACAAACTATAAGCCGAGACATATTATAGACGGTCTGTCTGTAAGTATTTTTTCCAACTTGTACCACCTTGCCGGTACTTATAATTCCTTGAAAGGCTTGATATTTGGCAACAAAGTAAGGTTTTTTAATTCTACCCGTAAAAGTAAAAACGCTTACAATAGTACATATGGCGACTTGGAATTTTTCGGCATTATACTTATAATTACATGGCTTGGTATGCGCTTGATAAACCAACTGCTCAACTATGAATATTTTGATATTTTCCCGTTATACCACATTCTGATGGCATTGTATGGCGTGGTAAGATTTGGGGATTTAAGAAAGAAGGCACTTGAAAATCCTGATAAAATCAGGATTAAATCAGGCTTCTTCAATAAAAGAAGGTTATTGAGGATGTCCGCGTTGCTTTCTGCTTTTGCCCTTTTGTTTGTAATACCTGCAGGTACCTGGGTATACAAATGGAATAATTTAAACAATACTAAAAATACAGCTGCTTTAGTAATATATGAAAACAGAACAACCCCGGTTGAGCTGGACCCTTTTGAACAGGCAAAAAGGCTGGGGAAGGGAATAAACCTTGGTAATTATCTTGAATCACCAAACGTGGATGAATGGAAAGTATCCTTAAAGGATAAACACTTCGAAATAATCAAGGATGCAGGCTTTGATACCATAAGGGTTCCAATTAATTGGTCGGGGCATGCGCAAAAAAAGAGTCCCTATAAAGTGGACGAAGCTTTTTTTATTAAAATAGACTGGATTATACTTAATGCCAAAAGGAATTCCTTAAATGTTGTATTGGACTTTCATAACTATTATGAAATCTATCATTACCCCGAAAAGCATACAGAAAGGTTTATCAGTATATGGAAACAGATTGCACAAAGGTATAAAACTTGTGATTCCAGCTTATATTATGAAATCCTCAATGAGCCTAGCAAAGAAATAACACCTGACGTATGGAACAATCTTGCGGAAGAAACAATAGAAGAAATCAGGAAAATCGACCCCTATCATTCGATAATTTTATCAGGTGCTCTATGGGGCTCATCGTACGGATTATTGGATTTGAAGATACCTTCAGACGAAAAAAATGTTATCTGCACATACCATACATATACACCTCTGGAATTTACACACCAGGGAGCAGATTATGCTCAGGATAAAGCCTTAAGATATTTGAAGAATATTGTTTGGCCAGGACCTTCCAAAGAACAGCTACGTATTCCTGCAAAACTCAAGGGAAATACCTATTTTGAGAAATGGTTCACTGATTACAACACATTACCCGTCGATAATAACCCGGCAGGTCCTGAACCACTTTTAAAGGAGCTGGATATGGCCTTTGACTGGAGTAAGGAAAGAAATGTACCTGTATGGCTTGGAGAATTCGGAGTTACCAAAAACGCTGATATAACCTCCCGTATGAACTGGATGAAGTTTATTGTAACAGAATTGGAGAAAAGGGAAATACCATGGGCCTATTGGGACTTTTATGCTAACTGCGGAATATATGACCTCAATGGGAAAAAGTGGGAAGAAAGCCTTCTCGATGCCCTGATTCATTAACATTATAGCGCAGGTTGGATCATAACCATAATTATATGCATTCATAATAATTTTATGTATTGAATGCATAAAAAGTATAAGTTTTTATTGAAAAATGTAGAATTTCTTTATGATAATATGATATAAATATAAGTAATACTACTTATATTTTTAGTAATGCTTTCGTTTATTATTCCAATTATATATAGTATTGAAAGGAAGGTGCCATTAAATGCATTCTAAAAGCATTGTTAAGACAGTAATTCTCTTAATATTGGCAAGCATCTCAATAATAACCATTATAAGTGTGTCAGCTAGCGGAAGTACTTTTTTACTAGGCGAAGACATTATTTTAGGCTATTATGCATCAAATAGTGGAAGTACAAGCGGGACTAAGCCACTGATCACTCCTCCAAAACCGACAGCTTTTAGACCGACGCCTGCTCCTGCTGAACCGACATCCGCTCCAGTTCAACCGACAACTGCTCCTGCTGAACCGACATCCGTTCCGGTTCAACCGACCTCCGCTCCTGGTGAGCCGACCTCTGCTCCTGGCAAGACGATTTCTGTTCCGATTCAACCGACTACTGCACCGGTTAAGCCGACCTCCGGTAAAGTACCGGGTAATAGTTCAAATAACGAGTCAGACACTACTTCCGATTTACCCAAAGATACATTAAATCAGGATCATACTATAGGTTTATCAATTAAGTCGATGCTTGAGAAAAAAATGACCTATGTAAGGGAACAAGTACATAAGGCTGACAATAAATGGATTGTACGTACAATTAATGATCCGGAAGTTGACCTTGGCAGGGGGGAGATCTGTTTTAAAGTCTCACTCAAATATGTTGATAATGACTGGACTTCGCTTCGGGCAAACAGTTATATGTATTTTGATATATTAATTGATGATTCGGGTAACAAAATAGGGGTACGTTTCAAAAGTATAAAAGGGACAAATATATTAAACCCTAAAAATAATATTGAAAGTCAAGTATCCGAATTTGAGCAAAAAGCCGGCAAGGCACTTGAAGGACAATATTTCTGGCCTGATGGTACTGCTCCTGCTTCATTTAAAACACTTATCGAAAAAAGTTAACAAAGTGTTTTGACTAAATATTTTTCAGGGTTTTCCTTGAAATTGTCACTCATTGACAGTAGTTT
>JAAZCB010000131.1 GCA_012513545.1 Clostridiaceae bacterium | reverse complement strand
TCAGTTTACGGAAAGCAAACTTACGAATATTACGAGGCTTTTCACGAATACTATAATATTGTTGACAGTTACTCCCTTTCAGATTAATCCCGTAAATAATACTATATTGAAAAAAATTATTATCGTGGTATTGTATTGGGATTCTATCCAGGCTTTATTGCTAATTATCATATATAATGTAAGGGGACATACCTTTTATAAGGAATGTCCCCTTCTGATTGGTGAGCCATCCGCGACTCGAACGCGGGACACCTTGATTAAAAGTCAAGTGCTCTGCCAACTGAGCTAATAGCCCTTATTATTTTTCATGGCCCTTGTTCCGTGCCACAGTTATATATATTACAACAGAACAGTATCTTTTGTCAACCATAATTTTAAATATATTTTAAAAAAGACTGTCAGTTTTTTATTGACAGTCTTTTTTAATGTTTCAAACTTCAATAGTCTGTTCTCTATCCTTTCCAACACCTATCAACCTGACCTTTACTCCAACAACTTCTTCAACTCTTTTTAAGTACAATTTTGCATTCTCCGGAAGCTCATCAAACTTTTTGATGTTTGATATATCAATATCCCAGCTGTCAAATTCCTCATAAACCGGTTCACATTCAGCAAGCTCTTTCAAACTCGAAGGAAAATAATTAATTTCTTTTCCAGCCTTTTTATAAGCAACACATAGTTTTATTCCTGGGAGCTTCCCGATAGTATCTACGTGATTTATTGCCAATGCAGTCAGACCGTTTACCCTTGCAGCATACCTTATCATTACAAGATCAAGCCAACCGCAGCGTCTTGGTCTTCCTGTGGTAGTTCCATACTCCCATCCCAATTCCCTTATTGTATCCCCTGTTTCATTATCCTGTTCTGTAGGAAATGGGCCAGCGCCAACCCTTGAAGTATATGCTTTCAATACGCCGTAAACTTCATCTATATAAGCAGGGCCTATTCCAGAACCTGTACAAACACCACCTGCCGTAGGATTAGACGAGGTAACATATGGATATGTCCCAAAATCCAGATCAAGAAATGTTGCCTGTGCCCCCTCAAACAATATGTTCTTCCCCTGTTCTATTGCATCAAATAGAATAGTGTTAACATTTGTAACATACGGTCTGAGCTTTCTGGCATACTCCAAATATTCATCAATTATCTGACTATCATCAAATTTTTTGCCACCGTAAACTTTTTCTATAATCAGGTTTTTAACCTCAAGATTTTCTTTTACTTTTTGTATAAATAATTCTTCATCAATCAAATCACACATACGTATACCGCATCTTTCAGTTTTATCTGCATAACACGGCCCTATTCCTCTTTTGGTTGTACCAATTGAGTTCTCACCCCTGAATTTTTCCTGGAGCTCATCGAGGAGTTTATGGTAAGGCATTATAACATGTGCTCTATCACTGATAAGAAGCTTATCTGTACTTATTCCCTTTTCATTAAGTTTCCCTATTTCCTCAAGTAAAGCTGCCGGGTCAACCACCACACCATTACCTATTATGCATGTTTTCCCTTTATGGAGTATTCCTGAAGGTATAAGATGCAGCGCATATTTTACTCCATCAGCCACAATCGTATGCCCGGCATTATTTCCTCCGGAAAAACGAACTACTATGTCCGAAGTTTGGGCAAGCATGTCAATATACTTTCCCTTACCCTCATCACCCCATTGTGTACCTAAAACTACTCTGGTAGCCATTTAACCAATCCCCCTGTTCCTAAAAGCCAGATCACAGGAGCAAGCAGTGTAATTTAACAAAACCACCGATCCTGGACCATGATAAATTTTAATGGTACTATATATTCCATTTTTTAAGCAACATTTAAATTATAACTTCAAAAAATGCTAAATACAATAAAAACATCCAGCGCTATTGAACTAAATGGATTTTATATGTTTGCCAGTACAGTGTTTCTCTAATTCCTGTTCAGATTAAATCCTCCGAACCCTTTAAAGCATCTGCATTCCCGGACTTTCATTGTGCATAGGTAATTTGAGAATACACCACCAGACACTACTATGGAATAATTTTTGAAAGTTATAGTGTCAATCAGCACTAATACTAATATACCAGAATATTGACATAAACACAACAAAAAAACCGAACAATATAACAAAATAAAGTGAAATCGTTCGGTTTCTATTGATTAAATTATACTTGCTCTTTTTTCTGGAAATAATCATTCAATTCCTTAATGAGCTTGTCAGCATCTATTCCATGAACCATGCATGCATCCTCTATACTTTCACCTGATGAAGAAGGACAGCCCAGGCAGTGCATGCCGTTATTCAGAAATATGGGAGCTGTTCCCCTGTCCAGTCTCAAAACGTCTGATATAATCATATCTTTGGAAACTGTAGTCATCTTTTTCCCTCCCTTTTATCTTTTTTTCGTACCACCTGATTATTATACACTAATGATTGTTAAAAATATACCCATTTAACCCAAAATGAAACCATTTTTTATTCCTGTATCCTGTATTTCATCTTTCCTGACTCATATAGATTGTTACCTGAGCTGTCAATTACAACTGTAACTGGAAAATTCCTGACTGTCAATTTTCTTATTGCCTCAGTTCCCAATTCAGAGAAAGCAACAATTTCCTCACCAATAATTGATTCGGCTATCAGTGCCCCGGCTCCACCTATTGCCCCAAAGTAAACTGCTCCATACTTTTTCATTGAAGCAATAACATTATCGTCTCTAAGTCCCTTTCCAATCATTCCACTAAGTCCTAGTTCAATCAGTTTTGGTGCATATGCGTCCATTCTGCCACTCGTAGTAGGACCGGCAGATCCAATTATCTCTCCGGGTTTGGCAGGGCAAGGTCCTACATAATAAATTACCTGATTAACTATATCAAAGGGAAGTTCCCTTCCCGCATTGAGCATTTCTATCATTTTCTTGTGGGCTGCATCTCTTCCTGTATATATTACTCCGCTTATTTCGACTATATCTCCCACCCTAAGCTTACTGCAAACGTCCTTAGTCAGCGGGGTTTCAATACTATATTTCATTATTAATCCTCCTTAAATTTAGGCTAAATCACTGCCTCTGCATGTCTGGTAGCATGACAGTTTATATTGACCGCAACAGGCAGACCTGCTATGTGAGTAGGATATGTCTCAATATTAACCGAAAGAGCAGTTGTTCTTCCACCTAGCCCTGAAGGTCCGATTCCAAGGTTGTTTATCTTTTTCAACAACTCATTTTCAAGTTCTCTTACGTATTCTATTTCACTTCTTACATTAATAGGCCTTAATAAGGCTCTCTTTGCTAAATAAGCTGCCTTTTCCATTGTTCCCCCAATACCTGCTCCTACAATTATTGGCGGACATGGGTTGGGACCAGCCTTGTCAACAGTTTCAATAATAAATTTCTTTACTCCTTCAATGCCATCAGACGGTTTGAGCATCTTCAGAGCACTCATATTCTCACTTCCAAATCCCTTTGGCGCAACAGTTATTCTAACATTATTACCATCTACAATGTTATAGTGTATAACTGCCGGAGTATTGTCTTTTGTGTTTTCACGATAAATTGGATCTCTGACTACAGATTTTCTAAGGTAGCCCTTCTGATATCCTCTTCTAACACCTTCATTCACAGAATCAGTAAGGTTTTCTCCCGTAATATGTACATCCTGTCCGATATCAACAAAAACTACTGCCATGCCTGTATCCTGACATATGGCAATATTCTTCTTCTTAGCCAGCGAGGCATTATCCACAAGCCTCGATAGAATATCAAGACCAATTTCCGATTCTTCCTCCTCAAGACCTTTTTTAAGTCCTGTAAGTATATCGGAATTAAGATAATAGTTTGATTCAATACAAAGCTTTTCTACTGTTTCTACTATTTCATCCGTATGAATAGTTCTCATATTTAACCCCCACATATACAGATTGTATACCAGGCTCAGCAGGCAATTCTTTCCAGTTTCTGCCACACATTAAGTCCTGTTATTAATTAAATTCTAGTATACACTGAAAGAATTTGCAAGACAGCCTGTTTCATTATGACATACTACTAATTAAATTTTGAAATTCTAAAAATTACTTAAATAAAGCAAGAGTTATCAAACAGAAGTTCTGTAATTTACTTTTAATTCGATACATCATTCTTTACTAAATAGAGCAAATATGTTAATATTACTTGGTTCGAAAATTTAATACAGCAGCTTTGAAGAAAGGGGTTTTATGCTTGAGTTCTCCTATGAATATATTGGTATGCGTTACACAGCAGAAAACATGTGAAAGGCTTATTCTCAAGGCATCAGCTTTAAGACAGGAAATAAAAGGTGAACTCTTTGTTATACATGTTGCAAAAAATGAATGGCACTTTCTTGACAGTATTAAAGAAGGAGAGGCACTTGAATATTTGTTTGAAATATCTAAATCCGTAGGGGCT
>JAAZCB010000130.1 GCA_012513545.1 Clostridiaceae bacterium | reverse complement strand
TTTGCAATATCGCCAATATCCTTTAGCTCTCTGTTTACCAAGGTGCACAATTCCCTCAGGTTTGGTTTAATCATATAGGGCCTGGCTTCCATTCCAAGTCTCAGAACCTCACCGCTTGCATCCAGTATGGTCTTGACACCGTATGGCCTGGCTATCTCAATCATCGTTCTGTATATATCACAGGAAACTCTCTGCGGAAGTCCCCCTGAAAGGATAACAAGGTCTGAAGTTTTAAGCTTCCTTTCATATATTTCAATAAAGCGGTCCAGGTTCTCCGGAAATATGGAAGGACCAACTTCCAAAACTTCCGTTTCAGTATTTCTTGTCCTGTCTATAATGTTATTGTTTGTCCTCGACTCACCTTCCACCTCAATTAAATCTGTTTCAACCCCCAGCATTAAGAGCTGATTCTCCAGCCATGTGCCGGTCTGACCGGCTTTAAATCCCAATGCTGCTACACTCTCGCCTAAAATTCTTGCAACACGTGCAACATTTATGCCCTTACCGCCTGCTGATATCAAGGTGTCATCAATTCTATACAAACCGCCTGCTTCAAAATTATCAACAAAATATATCTTGTCTACGGCAGGATTCAGGACTATGGTGGTGATCATGCAAGCACAGCTCCTTTACTATGTATATTTATTGATTATAGTATAACATACATCAATATGCATTATATTTTCTATTTATCTTTGCTATAATAGTTTGTGGGATGGTGAAATGTCATGAATAATTCAGATTACTTAAAAAAGCTGGCTTTTTTTTCAGAACTTCCGGAAGACTATCTGGAAAGAATTTCGGAGATATCAATACAACGGTCCTATAAAAGGAATATGATTATTTTTATGGAAGACGAGCCCGGAGAAGCCTTTTTTTATATTAAGTCCGGAAAGGTCAAGATATATAGGACCTATGACGACGGAAGAGAGCATATTATCCATATTCTAGGCCCCCAGGAGGTATTCGGAGAGGTTACGCTCTTTAACAATATAAACTATCCGGCCTCTGCCTCTGTCTACGAAGATGCAGAAGTCATTATTTTCAAGAACAATAAAATTGAAGAATTAATCCGTCAGAACTCCGACCTGGCATTTAATATGATAAAAATACTTTCAAGGAAACTACTCTTTGCTCAGCAAAAAATCAAGGATCTGACCTTCAATGATGTGTATTCCAGGATGGCAAGCCAGATTATAAAGCTCTCAATGTCTTACGGAAAAAAGACCGATAAGGGGATACTGATAGACATTAATCTTTCACGCCAGGAGCTTGCAGATATGACAGGTACAACCCGTGAAACCGTTTCAAGGGTTATAAGCAGGTTCAAAAAAGAAAAGTCCATTTCCGAAGAAAAGGACAGTATTATTATTATTGATGAGCAAAAGCTGAAGAACTGGATTTAGTTACGTTGGCTATTCCTTAAATCTCATTAGCTGATCTCTTGTAAACGTCCATTGCGGAGTGTACAATGTTTCTCCGAAATCAATGCTGTACCATGGGCTGATTAAACCATCTGCCTCGTTTTTCAATACATGTATATCCTGAGCAGGCATATAACTCTGTGCTATCATAAAAACAGCCTCTCCCGTATTACTGTTTTTGGCCATATCGACTACAATAACACAGTGCCCGGGGAGGTCTCCCTTCATAAACACGTCTCCGATCTGCATTTGATTGACCTCAACCTTTAATAATTCCTTTGATAGAGAAAGGGTACCCGCATATGAAAAAACCATATCCATATACTGGCGGAAGCTCTTATAATCGTTGGAAGGCTCGGCTCTTTTTACCCAGTATGACTTGTTGCCCTCAACTTTTATCCTGTTACCCTTCATCCATGTTGAATAGTCTGCGTTAAAACCGTTTGTAAAATTAAAATGGATTTTATCATAAAGACCTTTTCCATAAAGGTACTCGGCACGAAGGCGCATTACAG
>JAAZCB010000014.1 GCA_012513545.1 Clostridiaceae bacterium | reverse complement strand
GGTAAAGGAGAAGTAATTCATTTACATACTGTTTTTTCACGTGGACAATTCGAAAGAATTTGTCCGGAAGTGAAAAATATACAGGATGTTAATGAATTACGAGGTAAAGGAGAAGTAATTCATTTACATACTGTTTTTTCACGTGGACAATTCGAAAGAATTTGTCCGGAAGTGAAAAATATACAGGATGTTAATGAATTACGAGGTAAAGGAGAAGTATTTCATTTACATGCTGTTTTTTCACGTGGACAATTCGAAAGAATTCGACAAAACACCTTTGAGGAGGTATTTTATGGCGATCAATGGTATTAATGGTATTGACAAGGTGTTTCCATCCATATCAGGGGTGGGATTAAATAAGGAGACTACTGATAATAATATTATCGGTAGTTTTGGAGATTACCTTAACAGCGCACTTAAAGAGGTCAGCAAATTGGAAATGGAAGCAAGTAAAATTACAGATGAATTTGCTGCAGGTAAAACCGACAATATTCATCAGGTTATGATAGCTGCCCAAAAGTCTGAAATTGCACTTCAATTTACCATGCAAATAAGAAACAAAATAGTTGAGGCCTATCAGGAAATCATGAGGATGCAGGTTTAGTGCCTTCAAAAATGGTATAAATTTTTATCACCAGATATTGTGTTGTTATTGCTTGTTAATTATAAACTTTCACTATGCTATAGATGAATACCATTAGAAAAGGTGGTGAATTCATGCCTGAAGTGTTATCAAGGGTTCAGCAGCAGTTGAGCGAATTCTGGAAAAATCTTGACAAGTCTCAGAAAAATAGAATTTACATAACATCAGGTGTTTTGATTATAGTTATTACAGTATGCATTGTTATGCTTACGAGGACTACATACGTTCCTCTAATGACCCTTGACGATCCTAAAGATGCAGCTGAGATCGAGAAAGTACTGCAGGAAAAAAATATAAAATACAAACCTGGTGGCGGTGGTCAAATACTAATTGATTCCCGTGATAAAAACAAGGCTGAATTTGCAGTTGCCTCATCGGGACTTACTTCAAGCGGAATGACTTTTGAAGATGCATGGAACATGCTTAACATCAGTACTACCGAGAGTGATAAAAAACACCTTTGGAATAATTTTAAAAGAAACAATATTGTTGCAAAAATAAAGATGTTTGACAATGTAAAAGATGCTGATGTCGACCTGACTCAGCCTGATAATTCAATGTTTTTCTCCGAAAGTAATGATAATGAGGCGAAGGCTTTTGTAAGGATTAAACCAAGGGGAGAAATAACCCCTGAACAGGTTCAGGGTATAGTAAGTGTTGTTTCAGCGTGTATTGAAGGTTTAAAACCGCAGAACGTGACAGTAGTCGACAGTAATTTCAACATATTAAGATCGGAAGAGTCAGATGAGATAGGAAAGACTTCCAACCAGTTCAAGCTTAAACTGAAAATAAAAGAAGAGATTGAAAACAGTGTAAAGAGGTTGTATCCCGGACGTTCGGATATTTTTGACAATATCAGCGTGGTAGCAAATCCTGTACTTCAACTTGATAAGGTAAAATCAACAACAAATGAAATATTAAAGCCTACGGGCTTGGATGAGGCTATTGTAAGCAGTGAGGATAGAAAAGAGAAACTCGAAAACGATACTCCAAATGGTGAACCAGGTATTGGGAGTAACCCGGGAAATGCGCCGAGTTACCCTATGGATTCGGGAGAAAACTCGACTTATGAGAAGTCTGAAAAAATAAGGAACTATGATTATACCAGAAAATTAACTGAAGAAGAAAAAGCTTATGGCATAGTAGATTCTGAAAAATCTTCAATGACAGTGGCCTTGTTTTATGGGCAGCGTGTTAAGGATGACAGTAGGATAACTCCTGAGTTTATCGAGCAGGTTAAGCAGGATGTCAGTACTGCAACCGGTATACCATCAGCCAATATATCTGTAAACAAGTATCCGTTGGCACCGCTAGAAGAAATAACAATACCCGTTGCAGAGAGGATAAGGGAATTAGTAGACTCGTATGGTTTCTTTGCTCTGATGCTTATGCTTATTATCGGGCTTATGGTGTCAGTTCTTCCAAGGAGAAAGAAGACAGAAGCTCTTCAACCTGCAGCCGAACTTGCTTTAGCCGAAGGTCCTGCATTTATGTTTCCTGAAAATGAAGAAGTTATTGCAGAGATTAATCTTGAAGAGCAATCAGAAATTAAAAAGCAGATTGAAAAGTTTGTTGCACAGAAACCTGAAGCTGTTGCAAACCTGTTAAGAAATTGGCTTTCAGATGATTGGGATTGATATACTTAAGAATAATAGATGTTTAACATAGTTTTTATTTAAATCCATGAAAATGTTAAACTGCAAATAAACATATGAAGTGCATTTATTAAAATGCATCAGGTTTTGGGGGGATATATTGTGGCTCGGAGTGCAGGGATTAAAACGGAGAAAGCTGAAAGGACCGGAAAGGAAAAGGCCGCTATGCTCTTGATAGCTCTCGGTCCTGAGAGATCTGCAGAAATATTCAAGCATCTTAAGGAAGAGGAAATCGAGCAGCTTACTCTAGAAATAGCGAACATCAGGACTGTGACCCCAGAAGAGAAAGAAAAGGTATTGGAGGAATTCTATCAGATATGTCTTGCGCAGGATTATATTGCTGAAGGCGGTATAAGCTATGCGAAGGAAATACTTGAAAAGGCCCTGGGAACTCAAAAAGCACTGGACGTATTAAACAAGCTTACAGTATCCTTGCAGGTAAGGCCTTTTGATTTTATCCGGAAGGCAGACCCGGCTCAGCTTCTGAATTTTATACAATATGAGCATCCGCAGACAATAGCTCTGATTCTGGCATATTTGAAGCCTCAGCAGTCTTCGGTGGTGCTTTCGGCTCTCCCGCAGGAAAAGCAGGCTGATGTAGCCCGTAGGATAGCAACTATGGACAGGACCTCGCCGGAAGTAATCAAAGAGGTGGAAAGGGTTCTTGAGAAGAAGTTGTCTACGCTTGTTACAGAGGATTTCACTGCTGCTGGTGGAGTACAGGCTATAGTGGATATTTTGAACAGTGTTGACAGGGGAACAGAGAAATATATTATGGAAACTCTTGAAATTGAGGACACTGATCTTGCTGAAGAGATTAAGAAAAGAATGTTTGTATTTGAGGATATCCTTTCATTGGATAATCGCGCAATTCAAAGATTTCTTCGTGAGGTTGACAATAATCAGCTTGCAATTGCAATCAAAGGAACAAGTGATGAGGTACAGAACAAGATTTTTGCAAACATGTCCAAGCGCCTTGTTGATATGATCAAGGAAGACATAGAATTTATGGGACCTGTAAGGCTGAAGGATGTTGAAGAGGCACAGCAGAAAATTGTAAATATAATAAGAAAGCTTGAGGACGCCGGTGAAATAGTAATTTCAAGGGGCGGAGGAGATGAGATTATTGTATAACAAGATCTTTAAAAGCAGTCAGGTTAGTATAGGTGGCACAATTCAAATAAAAGCACCATTAAATTTTCAGACGATTAAAATGGCTGAGGTTCCGGAAGCTAATGCTGAAAATGCTTTTATAGAAAGCAATGAAGAGCTCGAGAGTATGAGTAGAGAGTATGTGCAAAATTTAATTGATAAGGCAAATGAGGAAGCTTCGGACATAATTAAAGAAGCTGAGCTTGAGGCGGAGAGGATTATGGATAATGCCCGTACACAAGCTGATGAACTGGTGAGCTCCACCGAGGAAAAAGCCAGGAAGATTGGGTTCGAGAATGGTTATGAAGAGGCAAAAAAGCAATATGAGGATCTGCTGATGGAGGCTGAATTTATCAAGCAGCATGCTGAAACAGAGTATCATGAGATTTTGGCAGGAATTGAAAAGGATGCTGTAAACCTTGTATTGGATATTGCCAGAAAGGTTATTGGTACAGAAGTTAACTTAAACAAAGAGAATATACTGGATTTAGTAAGGCAGGGAATTGAAAGGTGCTCGAACAGAGATGATGTTGTTTTAAAGGTTTCAGCTTCAGATTATGACTACCTGACAGAAAATAAGGATAAGCTCCTTTCAACTATAGAGGGAATAGGAGAAATCGATATCAGGAAGGATCCTTCTTTAAAACCCGGTGCATGCATTATAGAAACCCTGTATGGGAGTGTAGATGCAGGTGCAAACACAAAACTTGACAAAATTGAACATGCGTTCCGGAAGATTATGAGCAAATGATTCTGGAGGTTATATGATAGGTTTCGACTTAAGAAAATATCAAGAGATCCTAAACAAACAGGATTTTATTGAATATATAGGTAAAGTATCAAAGGTTGTAGGACTTACAATTGAATCTGACGGACCGGAGGCCAATATCGGAGAGTTATGCAGGATAAATGCCCTTCGTTCGAAAAAGTATATAAGTGCAGAGGTAGTTGGATTCAAAGACAACAAGGTACTTTTAATGCCTCTAGGTGATATGAGTGGCATAGGCCCTGGAAGTACTGTAGTTGCTACAGGCGAATTTCTTACGGTGAAGGTTGGAGAATGTCTTATTGGAAGGGTCATTGACGGAATGGGTAATCCTATTGACGGAAAAGGAGAAATCCTTGCACAAGGCCATTACCCAGTCAACAACCAAGCTCCTCATCCTCTTGAACGAAATAGAATAAAAGACCCTCTCCCTTTAGGGGTTAAGACAATTGATGGTCTTCTGACTGTTGGAAAAGGCCAGAGGGTTGGTATATTTGCAGGAAGCGGAGTTGGGAAGAGTACTTTGATTGGTATGATAGCCCGCAACACAAAAGCAGATGTTAATGTTATTGCTCTTATAGGAGAGCGGGGAAGGGAAGTACGGGAGTTTATTGAGAAAGACCTTCAGGAGGAAGGTCTTGGCAGATCGGTTGTTGTGGTCGCTACCTCGGATCAGCCTGCACTTGTAAGGCTTAAAGGGGCTTTTATGGCCACTGCAATTGCTGAATATTTCCGTGATCAGGGTAAGGATGTTCTTCTGCTGATGGACTCATTAACAAGGTTTTCAATGGCCCAAAGGGAAATCGGGCTGTCAGTTGGGGAACCTCCCGTTTCAAGGGGATATACTCCTTCTGTTTTTGCGATGCTTCCCAAGCTTTTAGAAAGAGCCGGAAATTCCGATAAAGGTTCGATTACAGGATTGTATACTGTTCTTGTAGACGGAGATGACCTTACTGAGCCGGTTACAGATACTGCAAGAGGAATTCTGGACGGACATATTGTATTATCAAGAGCTCTGGCAAATAGAAACCAGTATCCTGCAATTGATGTTCTTGCAAGTGTAAGCAGGGTAATGTCCGACATAGTAAGCAGTCAGCATGGAAAAACTGCAAATGAGATAAAGAAGGTAATGGCAGTATACAGGGACTCTGAAGACCTGATAAATATTGGTGCATATGTAAGAGGCAGCAGTGAAAAAATTGACAATGCCATTGATGTTATAGACAACATACTTGGTTTTATAGAGCAGGGTGTTCATGACAGATATACCTACGATGAAATTGTAGATATGATGTCAAAGGTTCTCGAGATTTGAGTAAATTGAATCGGGTGAGAAAATGGGCAAATTTGTATTCAGACTTCAAGCTCTTCTGAATGTTAAGGTTCAAATCGAAAGCAGTCTTAAAAACGAGTTAGGCAAAGCTATTCAGGAATTGGAACGCCAAAAGGGATTATTAAAACATATTGAGCAGGAGAAGGAAGAATACAGTGAAGGAATTAGTAAAAAATCTTCGCAAGGTGTTTGTGTTGCTGAACTCAGAGAATATAACTCATACCTCTTTTTTTTAAGAGACAGAATTAAGCTTAAGAAAGAGGATATTAAGGCCGCGCAAATAAATGTCGATATACATAGAGAAAAACTTATTAAAGTGGTGCAGGAAAGAAAAATGCTGGAAAAGCTTAAGGAAAAAAAGTATGAGTTGTTTTTATCGGAACAGAACAAAGAAGATCAAAAGAGGATTGATGAATTGGTAAGCTTTAATTATAACACCACATAAAAGTGCCCCTTAACAGAATTTACTTCCATATGGAATCGGGGCTAAAAAAGATATGTACGGGGAGAGTAAAATGGCAAAACAAAAGAAGGAGAAGGCTGATAATATTCCTCAAACGCATAATGACAAAAGCGGACAGAGTAAAAAGAGCGGAATTCTGTTCGGTTTACTTGCGTTTTTAACCGCACTGATAGTTATAGTATCAGTTGCGTGGGGAGTTTTTTATTTAATCATCCACAATAATGTTAATGGGTTGGCGGATACTTACAGGAAGAGTATCAGCAAAATCCCGGTATTGAATATGGCACTTCCGAAAGCTCCGGAAGGGTATGATCCGTATGATCCAAAGAACTTAAGCGACAAAGAACTGGTAGATTATTATAACCGCTTAAGAAAAGAGAACAAAGAGCTAACCGAAAGGCTTGCAGAGTCAAACAAAAATATAAAGGAACTTGAAGGCCTTATGGGTGAACTTGAAGGATATAAAAGTGAATTTGAAAAAATAAAAGCTGAAAATGAGGCAATTAAGGAAAATGTAAAGACAGAAAAAGCTAATCTGGAAGAATACAAGAAAAAAGTTGATGAGATAGTAGCAAGTGGAGACAAGGAAGGCTTTAAAGAGTTTTTTGCAAAGGTGAATAAAGATACTGCTGCTAAGGTTTATGAGGAGATATTAAAAGAACAGCAAGCTAATGAAGAAGAGAAAAAGTTTGCTCAAATTTACGAGAAAATGGATGCCGCTGATGCAGCTGAGATTTTTGAGCAGCTTGGAAATTCAGGAATTGATCTGGTAGTTAATACTTTATTAAATATGAAAAAGGAAATTGCTGCAGAAGTACTTGCTCAAATGGATAAGGAATTTGCCGCAAAGGTCACGGAAAAACTTTCAAAAGAGTTCGGAATAACTTTTGAATAATGTTATTTTAGTAAAATATTAATACTTTTATGTTTAACCTGATATAGACCTGAAAAGCAAAGCAGGTTTATATAAATAATAAAGCGTAAAGGAGGTGAATTTGAATGCTGACTCAGAGTTTAGTACTTGACTACCTTTCAAAACCTGTCAGGCAGCCTTTTGAAGTCAGTAAAGGTTTCAGTTCCGGTGAAAAGAAGCTCCCAGAGTTTAAACAAGCTCTTGATAACTCGGTGGATAGAATGGCAAACAGAGACTGCAGAAAGGAATTATCAGGACAAAGTCATAAGGAAGCGGCCGGAAGTGGAACCCAAAATTATCGCACTATAAAAAGCTACAGAGATGCAGTAAAGTCAAGAGAACAAAATAGTCAGCCCAAAAGTGCAGATTCCAGAATTGAAAGACTTGACAAGGATGGGAAGTCATTTAAAAAAGCTACTTCAAAAGCAGCCGGAGAAATAAATTCACTTATGGAACAAAGCTTTGCAGCTGTGCTGGGAATAACGCCCGAGGAATTAAGAAAGATAATGCTTTCACTTGATATTGAACCTCAAGAACTGACGGGCGGAGTGAAAACTGATGAAATTGCATCAAAAATAGCAGGATTGCTTGATCTTGATTCAGGTGAAGAAAAAACTCTTTCTCAGATTCTGGTTTTTACAAAAAAGAAATTAGAAGAGCTGAATGAAAATGTTATGATACAGTCTTACGAAAGCACCGGCACACAAATATTTACTGAAGACAATTCAGTTGATGAAGCTGCAGGTACTGACAACACAAATACTCTAAGTGAAATAGAACCTGCAGAAAGAGAACTGGACATTCAGGAACTGGGATCAAAGCTTAAGGCAGTGCTTAAAAACCTAAAGGACAAGACCCGAGATAAACCGGAGCTACTGCTTGAAAACATAACCCGGAAATTTAAGTTCTTAAAAACAGACATCAGCGTAAGTAAAGTAACGGGATCTGATGCAAGGACAGTGGAGGCAATAGATGAAGAGCTTAATGCTTTCGCAAGTGATTCTTCAGAAGAAGGATTGGAAAGCAGTATTTCGCATCAGGGTGCCGAAAGTGAAGAAAGCAGTGAGGAAAAAAGCAGCGAGCAAAACAGTGGATTACCGCTCAAGGTATTAACCCGGAACCCGGGTGAAGAGTTTAAACAGCAGGATTCCAGTGAGTTAGAGTTTGGCAGCATTGCTTATTTTAATAATCAAAAGGCAGATAGTAGTGATAAGGTATCTGTGCTTGAAAAACAGGTTTCTGTCAACAGGAAGGAAATTGTTACCCAGGTGATTGATAAGGCAAAAGTTCTTCTAAGTGGTGACAAAAGCGAGATGGTAATTAATATGAAGCCTGATCATCTTGGAAAACTTGAATTAAAGATCGTGACAGAAAGAGGAATGGTAGTAGCAAAATTTATAGCAGAAAGTGAGCAGGTTAAGGCAGCTTTAGAGGCAAACATGGACACACTGAAACAGTCGCTTGAAAAACAGGGATTTTCAGTTCAGGGCTTCAGTGTTTCAGTCGGAAAGGACGCTCAAAGAGGTTATAACCCCAATTCAGGGTTTTTGGGAAACCGCCCGGAAGGTGGAACGAAAGAAAAGATAGGATTGGTGAATGCAGTTAACTCAATTGCATACAGTGAGGGCAACCAAAGAAGCAATCCATATGAATTGAGCGACAGCAGCATAAATCTGACTGCGTAGCACTGTATTTAACGTGGTCCATATTAAACAAACAGGGAAAGGAGGAACTTATAGTGGCTGTAAGCAATGTGAGCAACCAAAAAACAATACAGGAAATCATTGATAGTACAAGTAAAAAGGCCAAAGAGAGAAAGACCGGAGAATTAGGGAAGGATGATTTTTTGAATCTTCTCGTTACACAGCTCAGATATCAGGACCCCATGAACCCGGTTGATGATAAGGAATTTATAGGACAAATGGCACAGTTCAGTTCTCTTGAACAGATGCAGAACATGAACAACAGTATCACAGCATCTAAAGCTTTTGATATGATAGGAAAGATGGTCAAAGCTAATATTCAGGACGATGCCACACTTGAAACCAAGCTTGTTGAAGGTCGTGTTGAGAGTGTTAAGATTGATGGAGGAAAGACGTTTGTTGTGATTAATGGAAAAGAAGTACCGGTTGAGAAAGTAACAAATGTAACTGACGGTTATGATACCTTCAACGATTCCAACATATCCCAGTATACTGGATTAATTGGTTTTGAAGCAAAAGGTGCTGTTTATGATGTCGAAACGGGAGACCTTATAAGTGTAGAGGGAACTGTCAAACAAATTCAAAAGGGCAGATATGAAAACTATGCAGTTATGGATGGAGTAAGAGTACATGTTTCTGCTGTAAATACAGACGAAGCTTCAACGGATCCTGATTTTAGAAAGAACTATCTAGAAGTAAACAAAGGAAAGGAAGTATCTTTAATAGTATCAGATGGTTACGGAAAAGAAGTTCCTGTTACAGGGATATTAAACAGTTACTCAATTACTCCTGAAGGCAGAATTACAGCAGTTCTCGACGAACTTTACGTGTCGGTTGACAGTATACACAACATAAAGGAGAAAGTACAGGAAGATATGGCAGGCGGTAAGACTGTGCAGGAAGAAACAGAAGAAGATGAGAGTTGAACTTATAACCTCAAGGAAAACATGCAATTCATATGAAAGAGAGGTGATATAAATGATTATAAACAATAACTATTATGCCAATATTGGAAAAATAAACGGAAATCAGCAAGACAAGCCTGTTAATAGACCTGATAACAGCACTGGTATCCAACATGGAAGTTTTGAAGAAATATTAAAAAGCAAGACTAATGAGATTGATGGCTTGAAAATTTCAAAGCATGCTGAGATGAGGCTTCAGAGCAGAAATATAAATCTGTCAGGGACGCAGAAGGAAAAAATTTCTCAGGCTGTTAAAAAAGCGGAAGAGAAGGGTGTTAAGGATTCACTGGTTATGGTTGACGATATTGCACTTGTTGTAAACATAAAGAACAAGACTGTAGTTACAGCTGTAAACAGCAACGAACTTAAACAAAACGTTTTTACAAATATTGATGGGGCAGTATTTGCATAATGCTAAGCAATTAGTGATGCTTATACGTTATTTAGTTTGAAAATAGTAGCCGGACCCTTTCGGGAGGCTACCTATCCCGGACTGATAGAAGGGATGAATCTGAAGGAGGTCGTCGAATTATGATGAGATCTATGTTTTCTGGTGTTTCAGGACTCCGTGCCCACCAGACAAAGATGGACGTTATAGGTAATAATATTGCCAATGTTAATACAGTTGGTTTCAAATCAGGCAGGGTTACCTTTCAGGAAGTATTCAACCAGACATTAAAAGGTGCAGGTGCGCCGGATCCAGTTACAGGTCGAGGAGGAACAAACCCTATGCAGGTTGGCCTCGGTATAGGGGTTGGCGTTGTTGATACATTGGTTACACGAGGAAGCCTCCAAAGGACGGACAGTCCGACTGATCTGTCAATTGAGGGTGAAGGCTTCTTTATCGTAAGGGGCGGAAATACCGATACATTCAGATTTACAAGGGCTGGAAATTTTGGCATTGACAAGCTTGGAAATCTTGTTACCGGAAGCGGAATGAACGTTTATGGGTGGCAGGCATATAAGAGGGAGTTGGATGGATCCTATACCTATGATACTGAACTGCCTATTGAACCGATAAACCTTTATTCTGATATACCTAATAAAAACAAAAGAATGATTGCAGCAAAGGCAACAACCAATGCTGTTTTTGCAGGAAACCTTGATTCCGCCTATACAGAGTTGGGAACAACTGCTCCTTCGGAAGACAATATTCATTTTACTGTTCCTATGACGGTTTATGACACACTTGGTAATGATTACAAAGTAAGTATAAATTTCTGGAAGATATCTGCTGTTGGTGGCGAGGGAGGAAGTACAACATGGTCATGGGCTGTAGACACAGGCTCAGAGCAGGCAACCGCAACAGCAAGCGGAACTATAGAATTTGATACCCATGGACAAATAATACCGGGTGATTCGATATCTCCGACAATAGTATTAACTCCGGATGAGAGTGTTGGTTCTGAGGATATCAATGTAAGGCTGGATTTTTCAAAGCTTTCAATGTATTCTGCTGACAGTTCCGTAAAGCCTACAAGTGTCGATGGATACTCTACCGGAACACTCGTTACCTTTAACATAGGATCTGATGGTATTATAACCGGTATTTACAGCAATGGTCAGCAGCAGCCACTCGGACTTATTGCACTGGCAAGCTTTGAAAACCCTGCAGGTCTTCAGAAGGTTGGAGATAATATGTTTATACCGACAACCAACTCCGGAGACTTCAAAAAAGGCGAAAAAGCCGGATCTGAGGGTGTGGGTATGTTGAATCCCGGAACTCTTGAAATGTCAAATGTAGATCTTTCAAGAGAATTTACTGACATGATTGTAACTCAGAGAGGTTTTCAGGCAAACAGCAGAATAATAACAACATCTGATGAAATGTTGCAGGAATTGGTTAACTTGAAGAGATAACAGATATTTTAAAGGGGTGTATATTTATATACACCCCATTATGGCATTTTAAGGATATTCTTGATTGATTTATAATGAAATCATAAAAAAGTTACATAAAAACGTAATATTTTCGCAAAAAAGAATTTTTAACTATTGAGTTTTTGAGGTAAAAATATTATGATAAGATTAAGAAAATTAAACGGTTCAAGTTTTGTCTTAAATTGTGAGCTGATCGAAACTCTTGAGCAGACTCCTGATACTGTTATTACAACAACAAACGGTAAGAAATTAGTTGTTGCCGAAACTATTGATGAAATAGTCGAAAAAGTGGTACAATATAAAAGTAAGTTGTTTTTATTCAACAACAAGGATTTTTCATAAGTCTTTTTTGATCTTAAAGTTTTCTGTTCTAAATATTTCTAGTGTGTAGTGCTCATATGTTATTTTTATTCAAAAGATGAAGGAGGCATTGGATTTGGGAGGAAAAAGCAGCTTTTTCGTTCTTATTGGAATAGTAGCATTTTTATCACTGAGCCTTGCACTACTTGCAGGTTATGTGTTTTTGGTGCAGGATAGGGATCCGAATAATACCAAGAGTATAACAGAAACAGTAAAAGTACCTAAGGATGATGAAATTGTGAAATCACTATTATTTGAAGATAAATTGCCATTTAATCTTAAAAGTAATAATCCTGATAAGATCTCTGTTATAGTTGTCAGTGTTGAGGTTTGGTATTATAAGAAAGCTGAAGGCATTAAAGACTCAACTCTCAAAGTGGAAGGAAACAAAAGCAAGCTGCAGGAAATTGTGGGTACATATTTTCAGGAACTTTCAATTGAACAAGTTATGACTCCGAGCGCAAAAGAAGATGCACGCAAGGAGTTGACAAAAAGGATGAATGAGTTCCTGACTTCAAATGAGTGGAGCAAGAGAGATATTGTTTATACTGTAGTATTTGACCAGTGGTTTTATCAGTAGGAGGTGGTTTTTTTATGGGAGATATACTATCGCAAAATGAAATAGATGAACTCCTAAAAGCCCTTAATACTGGTGAAATAGATGTTCATCAAATGAATTCTACGGTTGAGGAAAGAAAAATAAAGGTCCATGATTTCAGGCGCCCTAGCAAGTTTGGCAAAGATCATATAAAAACACTCAATATTATACATGACAACTACGCAAGACTTGTGACAAATTTTCTTTCAGGATATTTACGGTCACTTGTGCAGGTAGAAGTTATCTCTGTAGAGGCAATAGCATATTATGAGTTCAACAACTCCATATCGAACCCGGCTGTGCTTGCAATTGTTGATTTCTCACCTTTATCGGGGACTATTATTTTTGAAATAGCTCCTGCAATTGCATTTGCATTAATTGACAGAATACTTGGCGGTAAGGGAGCACCGATGGAGAGGATAAGAGAATTTACCGAGGTTGAACTTGCAATTGTCGAGAGAATAATGATACAGGTCTTGAATCTTATGAGGGAGCCATGGGAAAATGT
>JAAZCB010000129.1 GCA_012513545.1 Clostridiaceae bacterium | reverse complement strand
TTTATTAAAAACAAAACCTTAGCTTAAATCACAGGGGGTCAGTATCTGCCGAAATGACAGGCGGAAAATGAGAAAAAATAAGCAGTTTTTTACCACTTTCCGGGGTCAGTATACTCCGAAATATCCAGTCATAAATTAGCATATATATTTATAATTGATGGATGATTAATTCGATGAGATTTAAAGTAAAAAGGTTGTCTTCTGTTTTTCTATCCAACCTTTTTACTTTCACCATAGTAAGTTTTAATGATAATGTGTGATCTGTTTTCTTTACCATGCACATACTGAACCATCCTCTGCGAATACCCTACCCATCGGTACTGTACCTGCAAATGGATATTTCTTTAAAGCATTCTCATCCACATCAAAACCTAGTCCTGGTTTATCTGGAAAAAGAGGATATTTTCCGTTTACCATGCGTTGTGCCGGAAATCCTAGCCACTCTTCCCATACCTTTTCATTAATTCCGGGCTCAACACCGCTGCAAACTTCCTGTACAACAAAATTTGGCATTGCTGCATCTGTATGGATTGCTGCAAGGCCTCCGATAGGTCCAGTGCAATTGTGAGGGGCAACTGAGACACCAGAGGCTGCAGCTAGAGCACCTGCTGCCCAGACGCCAGTTATTCCTCCGGTATGAGCACAGTCAGGTTGAATGATGTCAACAATCCCTTGTTCGATTAACTCCCTGAAACCAAAATGTGCTATTAATCTTTCTCCAGTTGCTATAGGTGTTGTCGAACGTTTTGCAATTTTTGCCATAGCTTTGGCATTCTCTGGAGGACATAATTCCTCTACAAACAACAAGTTTAATGGTTCTATTTCCTTAATAATTATTGATGCTACAGCAGGACTTGTTCTTGCATGAAAATCGCAAGCAATGTCAATATCGGGGCCCAGAATCTCACGTGTCATCTGTAGCTGTTTAATTGCTTGATCTATCTTAGCATGTGTGTCAATCCATTCGTAGGTCGGACTGGCTAACCCTGTTTTGAACGCAGTAACTCCAAGTTTTTCTGCTGATTCACGCAGTTCAATAAGTTGTTCCCGATTACCTGCCCGAGCATGATAATACCCTCTTACCCCCTCAGGATCAGTGGGGCCTCCAAGAAGTTTATAAACGGGTAATCCAAGTAATTTACCTCTCAGATCCCATAAGGCATGATCTATTCCAGCGATGGCCGATCCCAGTATAGGACCTGGTCTGAAAAAGGCATGGACCCACATGGATTGCCAATGGTGTGTTACCTGTAAAGGATCGCTACCAACAATTGAATCCTTCAGATCATGTACAGCAGCCTGTGCTGAGCCTGCTTTACCCTCAAGGGTAGCTTCACCCCAGCCAACAACTCCAACATTCGTCTCTAATTTCACAAAAACATAGGGTCTATCGGATGTTGGAGTAACAGATACAGGAATAGTTTTCAAGTCAGTAATTCTTACTTTTGAAAGAACATAATCAAAATCACCAGCCTGCCACGGAGTAGGCCTGACTCTTGGCCCTGTCTGTTCTGCAAAAAGTGGTGTATTTGGATAGCAACCACAATCATTTAAGTCTTCAGGAATAATATTTTGACCAGATAATTTACTCCCTGCTAACAAAGCACTAGCTGAGCCAATTCCATATAAAAATTTTCTCCGTTTCATAATGATACCTCCATATATTTATCAAGATTTTTTTCATTTACATTTATCCCCAGACCAGGATTGGTTAATAAAGCAACATACCCTTCCTTTATGGTCTCAACAGGCTCCATTACTATTTCCGACCTCATTCGTCGGTCCTCTTCTGCTTCAGAGTAAGGAATATTAAGTATAAAGAAATTCGGAATTGATGCAGCCAGATGTAGACAGGCAGCTGTTCCTATTGGTCCTCCATTGTTTTCTGGTCCGACTGCAATGTAATATGTTTCAGCAACAACGGCCATTCTTTTTATCTGGGATATTCCGTTCAATCCAATTGATGGTCGAATAATATCGACCGCATCGTCCCGTATAAGATCCAATATTTGTCTTTCTTCAGTGATTTTCTTTCCCAATCCGATTGGTGTAACGTTTTCATCCGATAATTTCTTTATAGCACCAATACTGACAGGGATACAAGGTTCGTCAAAAAAGAAAACATGAAAATTTTCAATTGCCTCACATATCATCTGTGCATCACCTGGAGTAAGGCTATTATCACCGTTAAGAACAAAGTCTATGCCTTCGCCTCCGGCAGCACGAAGAGCATCAAGCCTTTTTCTTGTAGCTAAAACAAATGCCTGGCCTTGGTTACGCCATAAAGTATCCGGAACAGGGACACCAAACGCAAGAAAACCTAACGCTTTAAGCCTGTGCATGGAACTTATAAGTTCCTGGTCGTTATTTCCTGTAAGTGGCGCAAAAGCCCTGGCTTTAGCACGGGTAGGCCCTCCTAGGTATTGAAATATCGGTGCATTAGCGATCTTTCCTGAAACATCAAGCATTGCAATATTAAGGGCAGCTCTTGCAGTAGGGACATGCATAAGTTTTGGTGCCATAACTTCAAAAGAAGTAACAGGAGTACCAATAATTATCCTTTTCGCTTCTTCAAATTCAGCAGGAGAGAGTGGAGCACATTCACCAAATCCGATAAGTCCTGATCCGGTCTGTATTTTTATAACTGTATACGCGCGTTTCGATACTGGTTCTCTAAGTGTCCAGCCTTTGACATCTTTAATATCATAGTCTCCAACAGCCTTTGCCTGACTAGTTCCAGTAGACGCTGTCTTTAAGCGAGATCGCCTCTGCTTTACAATTTCTGATATCTCTGTTTCGCTGTACGCAAAAACATTATCCCCGACATTTAATTCAGGTGATATCAATGTGTTTGATTTTTTCATTTTTATAGTTATTATGAAATAATTAAAATTTCTTAGATCAATAAATATTTAATCTGTAACTGCATTAATAAGAGTCTAATTCCATACTTATAAACCCTATTCCAATTTGAGGTTCTACTTAATTAACCCTTAAAAAGTCCTGTTTTTAAACAAATTTGATATAGTTGCATATTTTACTGCCTGCTAGTTAATAAATCCAGGACAAAATAAAAGGTAGAATCCCGGATCTACTCTAAAAGCATGCCCCTACCATCTTTCGGACAAACACGATACTGTTCTCTTCCAATGTCCAAGAAAGATAAGGAGCAAACTCCTTTTCAGGCAATATCAAATCCATTCGTTGAGCCTGTTCAACTAATTCATGATTCTTTATAATGATCACATTCACCAGTGGCATACGAAATATGGATAATTGTGTATTGTTGTCTGTTTTATCTATCAATTTGCAAGCTTTTGAGTAAATTCGTACAAAAGCATGCAAACTGACAAATATTAATGCCATCTTATACTCTTAGCTATCAATAATATAGATGTTATTTCAAGGATAGACTAATCAAGATCTACATCCCACCATATACGAGTACCTATTTCATCCAGCCCTTGGCGACCATTAGCTATTTCAACATTCGAAACATTAACAACATATTCACTCTCCGGGTATGGTAACCGGTGAACAAAGTCTCCGGGAACTTCAGAACCGGGATAAGGATTTGGTTCCAGATCAGGAAAACCACTCCTTCTGAAATTGCCCCATAATTCAGGTCCATTTAGAAATGAAGCTACCCAATATTCAGTGTTAATATGTTCAATTTCATTGCCTGCTTCCAGAGGATTTGCATTAACAAATTCGTCAATTGCAGCTTCCTCAATTGTAGCATTTGGTCCATATTCCGATAACTGTTCCAAGTTGGCCCTGAGGGCTGTTTCGAATACAGCTGCAGCATCTCCTGTTGCCCAACCCCTTACAATTGCTTCAGCAAGTAATAATTGAGTCTGTCCATAAGTAACAAAATATTCAGGTGATGTTACTTGAAGTACAGTCCGTATATTTGGAAGTGAATAGTCAAATCTGCTTGCCACACCGTCGATAGAAAGTCTCTCAAGTATTGTTACATCATTATATCCAACTGGTATCCCAATCATATCGTCAGGATCGTTACTAAGTCTGTCCAGTGTAAATTCTGCACCACTTTTTGCACCCACATAACGCATAGCATATTTAGGAAGACGCGGATCATTTGTTGATTTAAGATGGTCAATAAAAGGTTTGCAAAGATAAAATGTTGCATATTCACGTCCAGAGAACATATAGCCATTATAATTAATATATAATGAAGAATGTCTTAATACTGCATTATCCGCATTTGATTCCATTAATCCCCCAGCTATTGCTTTTTTAGCCCATATTTCTGCAGTTTCAAGGTCAACTTTTACAAGTCTCATTGCGGTCCTTAACATCAGAGAATAACCAAGTTTTTTCCATTGAGCAGTATTACCAGCATACATGATATCTTCTTTTGATGTGTAAGCTGCTGGATCCAGGGCGGCTGACGCTTCTTCCAGTTCCTTTAGCAAGTCCATATAAATATCTTCCTGTCTATCATAAGCAGGATACTTAATATCTTCCAGATAACCCTTTCCTGCTTCAAAGTACGGACAATCACCATAGGTGTCGGTTATAACCATACTTACGTAGGCTTTAAATATTCTTGCAGAATTATATATATTCTGCCTTTTTGGATCGTCTTTTGTCGCTTCTATAATATCTATAAGATTTTTTAAAGGGTTGGTAAAATATTGGTTCCAGATGTAATGGTAATTGAATTGATAACTCATCTGATTGTAATTAGCCCCCTGTACAGAAGTTCCAGTAGGTGTTAGAATCTGCTGAACAATAGCATAATGCCAAACCGGCCAACTTTGTGTATTAGTCCAGCAACCGATAATCGCTGAGTTCAGTTGAAGATAAGGGTTCATTGCTGTAGGATCAACTTTATTGATATTCATATCTGTTAATCCTTTCTCACACCCAGAAATAGAAAATGTAACAGCAACCACTATAATTATTCTTAAGTATCTATTTATTTTTTCCATAATCATTTATCTTATAAGTCAATTATTAAAATACCTTAAACAATCTAAAATTTGACATTAAGGTTAAATCCCAAAGTTCTTGTGAGAGGTAGGCTGTTCCAACCCCTGCCATCGCTGTTATCAGTAAATGAGTACAGTTCTTCAGGATCCATATTCTCAGTCCATTTTTTTAGTGTCAGTATGTTGCTACCTACAAGACTAAATTTGATGTCTTTAATAAAGGATGATGAAGGTAATAGACCAGAAAAATTATAAGATATATTTATCTGTCGAAGCTTCCAGTAACCTCCTTTATAGATAAATGGTTCATCTATTCTATTCCCTGCAATAGATTCATAATATGGCTGTACAGCTGCCGCGGTTGTATTAACACTACCATCAGGGTTAACGCCATCAGCTATAACATATCCAACATCACGACCTGGTAAAGTACCCTTATGTAAACCATGTCTCCACAAATTATAATTACCTCCTCCATTAATTATGTAGTCTTTACCTAATTTGAAGTCAATTAAAGCTGATAATGTTATTCTTTTGTAGGTAAATGTATTGGTAAAACCTCCAAACCAGTTTGGCTGATTACTTCCAACATTTGTAAGTCCTGATCTCATAGGAAAGCCACTATTCTCATTAATTATCATCCTTCCCTGATCATCTCTCTGGTACATATATACAAATATTTGTCCCAGTGGTTTCCCGACAATTTGTCTTACTGAACCAATGGTTATCATTGTATCAGCCTCAGATAATCCAAGCTTTTGTACTTCTGATGTATTATAAGTAACATTAGCTGAAAAATTCCATTCAAAAGAATTTGTTTTGATTGGTGAAAAATTTATTAATGACTCAAATCCCTGATTCATACTCTGTCCAATATTAATTAATTGGCTATTATAACCTGAAGTGTTGGAAACCTGGGCGGAAATTATTTGATCCTTACTTATTTTTCTATAAACAGCAAAATCGAAACTGACTCTATTCTGGAATAATCTCAGATCCAATCCAAACTCCATTTCTGAAACTCTTAACGGACGTAAATTTGAGTTGGGAATAGTACTAGCATCAATCCTGCCAACAGGGACAAGGTCTCCGGAAGGACTGGGATAGGAATTATTTTCTACTGTATAATACAATGAATGTGAATATGCATCAACATTATCATCTCCAACTTCTGCATAAGCTGCTCTTATTTTAGCAAAAGATACCCAATCCGGCATTCTGCTTTCGAAAGCATCTGAAAATACAAAACTTGTTGTAACAGATGGATAAAGAATGCTTCGATTATCAGGAGCGAGAGTAGAGAACCAGTCATTACGAAGAGTGGAACTTACATATAAGTAATTCTTATAGGAAATCTCGGCAGAACCATAAAGTGAGTTTACTGCTCTTTCATTCAGACTATATTGCGGGTTTTTTACCCGTCCATTCATTATAGTGTATAAATCTCTTACCACAAAATCCTGAACATTCACATTTACATTTTCGTTCCGTCGATACATTTGGTTACCTCCAAAGGTAACATCAATTCCATAATCGCCGAATTCATGGTTCCCTCCAATTAAGAAATCCATATTTCTTTCGCGAAAGCGTATTGATTGCTCTGTATAGGAACCCTTAATATAACCTACTGGTGCAGCTGCGATAGCTGCATAGCCATGTGGTATATTATAATTTCGGGCACGGCTATAGAAATCCTGTGCAATTCTTCCTTGAATATAGAGCCAATCAGTAATATCGTATCTCATGGCAACATTTCCGAAAAGACGGTCTCTGTCAATGTTTTCAAAATGCTCATATGCAGAAAAATATGGATTAGTACGGGGAAGGAACCTGGAATAAACAAATTCATTTCCGTTTTCATCCAACATTTTCTCTTTAAGTAAGTCCCAGGGCATTGAATTAGCAATAGTGTAAACTGCGGATGCTGTTGAAAATTCCTGGCCACCAACCTGTGGTGGATTATAATTATCTTCAATTGAATAGTTTATTAGACCTGTTACTTTCAGTTTCTCGGTAATGTTTTGATCAAATCCCAGGTTTATTGTATTTCTTTTGAAATTTGAATTTGGCACAAAATTATCAACCATATTATTTGAAAAGGATAAACTAAAACCGCCCATTTCTGTATTATTAGACAAGGTAACGGTATTAGTTAGGTTTGTTCCAATTTCATAAAATTTTCTGATGCGGTTATAAATCGGTTCATATGGAACCACAACTCCATCATATAATACCTGTGTCATCCCTGGTTCAAACTTCTCTCCAAAACTCCATACACCTGAAGTAGGATAAGGAGCAGTGGGTCTAATTCCTCCTTCGCCTTGTCCATATTCATACTGATAATCGGTAAAATCTAAAGGAGTAATAGTCGAGAAATTGACATTGTATTCTACTCCGAGACCATCACCTTCTCCCCTTGTTTTTGTTGTAATCATAACTACCCCATCTTTAGCTCTAGATCCATATAATGCAGCAGCAGCAGCTCCTTTAAGCACAGTCATACTTTCTACATCATCCATGTTTATACTTGACAGACCGTCTCCACCGTCGGAATTACCAACTGATCCGGTACCACCTGTAAAACTGGTATTATCTATGGGCATCCCATTAACAACAATAAGAGGCGTATTGGCCCCGCTGAAAGATGATTGACCACGAATACGTATCTTATTTGAAGACACAGGACCAGTGGTTAACGATGATATGTTAACTCCACTAATCTTTCCCTGAAGACTAGTTAATGCTGTAGAAGAACGGTTCTCTGCGATATCTTCTGCCTTAATGTCAGTCGCTGCATATCCCAGAGTCCTAACTTCTCTCTTAATTCCCAGAGCAGTTACAACAACTTCATCCATTTGCATCGACATTTCTTCAAGACTGATATTAATTACATTTTGAGAGCCAACAGTGACATCCTTGGTTTCATAACCAATAAATGAAAATCTCAATACTGCCTGATCATTCGGAAGGTCAATAGAATAAAAGCCATTAGCATCTGTATTTGTCCCAGTATTTGTCCCTATTACTAATACTGTAACTCCCGGTAAAGGAGTTCCATCAGAACCGGAGACAGTCCCGGTTACACTTTTTTTCTGGATTAACCTGTTGGCCACTGCTGTTGTATTATCTTTATCTTCAAAAACTGCGTTTAACAGAATTTTCTTATCTAAAATAGCATAGCTGACATTCGAATCCTCAAAAAGATCGTCTAATACTAAATCAATTGATTCATTATCCTTGTTTACAGTAACCCGTTTCGAAATATCAATAAACTGTTGGTTAAAGACAAAATAGAATTCACTTTGTTTTTCAATTTCATCCATAACATTTTCAAGAGGTTTATTTTCCATTTCCAGTGAGACTCTAACTATCTGGGAATATGTGTTTGCCCCAAAAGAACTGGTTATACTTGTCAGGACAATAAAAACGGCTATCTTCAATTCCATAAATAACTTATTTAAATAATAGAATCTTTGTAACAATAAATCACGTTTTTTTTTCATAAATTTGAATTGTTTTTAGGTTTCTTTCTTAAGTGACTTAATTTCTGCAGGAAGGTGTTAGAGGCACTTTCCTGCTCTTTTAATATCTATAATCTCATAGGCGCTTGGTATTTTAAATTAATATTATAGGTGATTATTATTTTCTTGTTTAGAACTGATTAAAACTTTCTTCTTTACATAAACATCGCCATTTTCCATCATATTTCCCTCTATGATTTTACATTCAATATCCAGGGTTTTTTCTAAATAAAATAGGACCTCTTCGAGATTTTCGTCTTCAAAAGTTGCTCTTAACATTATTTCTTTAAAATTATTATTAACCAGTTCGACATCTACATTATACCACCTGCCAAGCCTTCGGACTATCACATCAATTGGGTCATTCCTGAAAATAAGCTTGCCTTCTGTCCATGAGGTATGCTTTTCAATCTGAACTGTATCGGTACTATAAGTATCCTGTGTTTTATTATATAACAGTCTTTCATTTGGAGCAATCGTCAATA
>JAAZCB010000128.1 GCA_012513545.1 Clostridiaceae bacterium | reverse complement strand
CTCCTGATACGCAATAGGCAGATTTCATGAGGTTTTCAGTGCTGTCGTTAACTGTGATTTTTTTATCGTTTATAATTATTACTCTCTCCAATATTTTTGAAATTTCCTCTATAATGTGAGTAGACAGGATTATTGTTTTTTGTTCTTCCATGTAATTTGCCAGCAATTCTCTATAGAATAAATCTCTGTGATTTGCATCAAGTCCCAAAACCGGTTCATCAAATATTATGACCCTTGAGTTTGATGCCATTGCAGTAATTACCTTGGCTATAGATTTATAACCGGTTGACAGTGCCTTGAATTTTTTATCCTGGCTGAGATCAAATTTTTTGCATAGTTCTGCCGCATAACCCATATCAAAAGTTGGATAAAACTCTTTTGTCCAATAGAAAATGTCCTTTACTTTCATATTTTCGGGATAAAGATTTTTCTCTGACATATAGTATATTTTCTCTACAGCTTTGTCATTTTCTATTACTCTTTCTCCATCAACAGTTATTTCTCCCTTAGTAGGGAACAAACGATTTGTCATAAGATTTAGAAGAGTAGTTTTGCCTGCACCGTTTCTGCCAAGCAAACCATATATTTTATCAGGTTCAAACGTAATTGATACATTTTCCAAGGCACAAACCTTTCCATAATACATTGTTATATTTTTTAACTCAACTGTACCCATTATTGTTTACTCCTTTCCAACATTTTAATAATTTCATCTATTCCAATATCAAGCTTTTTTGCTTCTGCTATGAGACTTTCCACATAGTTTTCATAGAAGTTCTCCCTGCGTTTATCTATAAGCTTTTCTTTCGCTCCTTTACACACAAACATGCCAATCCCCCGCTTTTTATAAATTATTTCATCATCGACAAGTAAATTAAATCCTTTAGCTACTGTAGCAGGATTAATCTTATAGTTAATCGATACTTCAGTAGTAGAGGGTATCTGTTCTTCCTCCCTGAATATACCTTTTATTATGTTATCCTCAACAGCCTGTGCCAGTTGAAGGTATATCGGAGTCTCGCTGTTAAAATCCAAGTTCACTCTCATCACCTCATTTGTTAAGTGGTTCATTACTTACGTAATTAACTATATAACAAATTTGGATAATTGTCAATTCTTCATTCAAATTTTCATGTAAGTATATAGTAAGAATTTAGTACAAGTCAAAATGCTGCTATATTTTTTTGAAAAAGAAGGATTTTTTAAGCCTTTAGTCGAAATATACAATATCAATGTTCTATATTAAATACAACTGTCCCCAAAAATCAATACAAACAAATTATTCTTGAGTTTATATAAAAAATATTTATGACTGGTTCTATGATTTTTTTATAGTATTTAATGCAGTTTACGACTGATATTGAAAGGATGTGTCTCTTACCATGCTATTGCCTGACTTTAAAAAGCTTTCCAATTCCTTTATTATTCCTCCCTCAATAATCTTTAATTTTCTCCGTATTACTAACTCAATCGCAGTATTTCATTTTATTAAATACGAAAATCATGGATAAATCACTCATTAAAGTGTTTTTATGGATGCTTATGTTGAATCT
>JAAZCB010000127.1 GCA_012513545.1 Clostridiaceae bacterium | reverse complement strand
CCGCCTTCTATCCATATATTCCACTTCATTTTATACAAATTTTGCAATCCAATCAACAATTTTATTTCTCTGACATGTATTTTTTACCTACTAAGACCAAAGGCTAAAATGCAAATTCCTATACTATAAATTTAGTTTGTTTCCGTTTACAACCACACGAAGAGGCATTTCTGTAGCAACACTTGCTGACAATGTCACCAGACTTAGAACTACTGCTAATATAAACGCTATTTTCTTCATAATATGAATTCCTCCCACAAAATAATTATATTTATGCTTTGATTTCTCTATATAACATTAATTCAATTTTTTTGTATTGTTCAGTTGCAAATTTTAAAGAATTGATTCTCAACTCAAGTTGTCTGCAAAGCTTTCTTTGACTGTCTTTTATATTCCTACAGGTTTCTCTGACTGAATTTATCTGCTGCCTTACATAATATTCACTATACCTCGATTCCACCTCTGACAGTATTTTGTTTGAATCTTTCAAAATATTGCATGCCACATCTCCAAAAGTACGTTCAAGCTTTTCAACCTTTTTCCCGAGGTCTGCAAGCCTTATCAAATCTACGCATAGCTGATTTGAAGTATATATTCCAAGTCCTTTTACAATTTTCCTTGTAAAATTTCTGATAGTCCCTAACCTGTCCTTTTCATCCACCAATCGCTTATTTGAGTATCCCAAAACTATTTTATTCCATTCTATATGTTCCTTGCGTATATTCAACAACTCTTTCCTTGCTGTGTTTATACTAGATTTTGCCTTTTCAACTGCCTCTTCAATCTTTTTATCCAATCGATTTTTGAAAGTAATTACAAACCTTTTTATTCCTTTTTCAAGTTTTGATAAGAAACTAAGAACACTCTCCTTTAAATTATTTCTGAATTCATTTACTGCAATTGCTATAGATTCTGCTGCTTTTACAATGTTATTTACAAAGCTTCTGGTTGAATCCTGCAAATCATTCCAAGCTTTCTGCGCTCTTCTCCTTCCAAATTTTCATTCATATATTGGGTATAGGAAGAAATCAACTTATTTAAAAACGATGAATCAGTCTGAGGACGCAAATTACCGTTCTCATCAAGCATGGTGTTCGGACAATGGTTATACATAAACTTCGATATCCTGAATATCTTCTGTGAGTTGATATATATGGTTTTAGATCCCGGAAACAGCAAACAGTTTACAAAATCCCACTTGTCTGCAATACGTGTAACTTTATATGAATTCTTCTTTATTAAATCTTTGTATTTTTCAAAAAATTCACTTGAAAATCCCTGCCCGTCAAAGGATACACACCTGTCTACATTATCAGATAAGAGCGCTACATACTGTGCCTTATTCCCGCCCTTTGAATGTCCTGTAACGGTGATATTACCATATCCCTTTTCCGCAAGCTTATTTATGTACTCAAGCGCCCTTTCCTGCTGGGGAGTGTCCGATTCATAACCTCCGGCACCGTTATCATGCCATTCTGTCGGTCCTCCTGTTCCCCTGAAAACAACTGTTGCGTTATTGCCTCCATCAACAAAGCAGGCTACCCGCATACCTCCCAGTTTATTTTTTCCGTAATCATCTACTCCGTGTTTTATCGTAAGGTTCATTAACTCTGGGTCAGCCTGTATGCTTTTTAATATTGTCACCCACTCGTCATAGGGCATATATGCTGCATCATTGCCCTTGTCATATATTGCTTTTTTTATTTTTGGAGCAGGGGAATCTTGTGTATGATGTTCAAGAAGGTCATTGACTATATCATAAACTTTTTTCCCTTCATTATCAGGATTAACAACCCCGTTCAGATAGATCAAATTATCAAGTAACAATAATTGGTTATCCATTAATTCACTCACTTCAATCCCACTCCCTTCTCCTCAACTCAAGACTCAAATCCACATAAATTCCTGCACGTTTTACCTGCGATTCCTTTTCTGACAGCAACGCTCTTTTTTCTTGAGTATCTATGTCTGTATTGTCATAGATATCATCACGTATTACAAATATATTTATTTCTCCTAATAGTCGATTCTCTTTTTTCTTTAACGCAATTTTTTCTATTGCTTCCTTAATATCAATATCCTTTGCATCTGATTCTTTGACATAAACATAAACATCTGCCTCAAACCCATAATCTTCACCTTCCTTGTATATTTCGTCTATCTTTGTATCTTTATTTAATCTCTGTGGTACATAGCCTGCAGTATCAGTTTTTATAAAGATCTTGTATTCACTGTAAAACTCATCTATAAATGTTCTCATTACTTTTTCATATTCATCCTTAATGTATATTCCAAAATAACCATCTGTCATTTCATAAGTCCCGTCTTTTTTATTTACTCTGCCCCAGACTTCAAAACCTTCACTCTCATCTCTGGCTTGTGCTCTTACATAATAAGAATCAGCCCTCATACCATCTTCACTTGGCATATACTGCATTCCAACAAATTCTTCCTTGTACTTTTCTTTCAGGTATTCAAGAACCATTTCCTTCTTCTGTTCATTTGTGTACTTAACAGCTTTCCCGCTATTCATACATCCGCTCACTCCTATTAGCATCATTATTGACAGCACCGTTATCAACAGTTTTCTCCGCATATCTACAACTCCCCATTTTTGTTCGAGATTATTTATCCTCCCTCAATAATCTTTAATTTTCTCCGTATTACTAACTCAATCGCAGTATTTCATTTTATTAAATACGAAAATCATGGATAAATCACTCATTAAAGTGTTTTTATGGATGCTTATGTTGAATCT
>JAAZCB010000126.1 GCA_012513545.1 Clostridiaceae bacterium | reverse complement strand
ACTTAAATTGTTTTAAACTTTAATGTGTGTGTGTAAAAATGATTATAATTTACGAGGGGGAGAAACCGTGCAAGAGGTTATTAAAGAGCTTTTTAAAGGTATACTGCATTTTACGCCAGGAAATCTGGTAATGTTTGCAATAGCAGGAATTTTGATTTATCTTGCCATCAAGAAAGAATATGAACCTACGCTTTTATTACCAATTGGATTTGGTGCGATACTGGCGAACATTCCTTTTTCATCAGCATTAGAGCAATTAGGCCAAGATGGTGTCGAAGATGGCGTTCTCACAATACTGTACAATAGCGGTATTATAACTGAGTTGTTTCCAGTTTTGATTTTTGTTGCAGTAGGAGCTATGATTGATTTCGGACCTCTTTTACGGAATCCTTTTATGTTGTTCTTTGGTGCGGCTGCTCAGTTTGGTATTTTTGCTACAATGATTGGAGCGATTTTATTGGGCTTTGACCTTAAGGAAGCTGCCTCCATAGGTATAATCGGAGCTGCTGACGGGCCTACTTCAATTGTTGTTGCCAATCAGTTTCTAAAGGAAAATAAAGGGTTAGTTGCAGCAATTACTGTTGCCGCATATTCTTACATGTCTTTGGTTCCTATTATTCAACCACCAGTAGTGAAGCTTCTTACAACCAAGAAGGAAAGACTGATACGTATGGAGTATAAAGAGGTTAATGTTCCTCAAGTTGTAAAAATACTTTTCCCGATTGTTATTACAATTATTGCCGGGCTGGTTGCTCCTGTAAGTGTTTCATTGGTTGGTCTTCTTATGTTTGGTAACCTCATAAGGGAAGCGGGAGTTTTAGAGAGGCTTTCAAAGTCAGCCCAGAATGAACTTGCCAACTTGGTAACACTTCTTCTTGGAATTACCATAGGTTCTACTATGGTAGCTGAAAAATTTCTAAGGCCTGAAACTTTAATGATTATGGCAATGGGGCTTGTTGCCTTTATATTTGATACGGCAGGTGGCGTTCTTTTTGCAAAATTCTTAAATCTTTTTCTTAAGAACAAGGTTAACCCCATGATAGGAGCAGCAGGAATATCAGCTTTCCCGATGTCCTCGAGGGTTATCCAGCAAATGGCGAAAAAAGAGGATCCATCGAATTTCATAATTATGCAGGCTGTTAGTGCAAATGTTGCAGGTCAGCTTGGTTCAATAGTGGCAGGAGGAATTTTGCTAGCTCTTGTACCGGCATTATTAGGATAGGGGTGAACATATATGAATCAGGATTTGATAATGGGACTTCAGGTTTCGGCAATAGGTTTGGCTGGAGTATTCTCAGTTTTGATACTGTTTTTTATAATAACTAAACTAATGGTTAATATAGCTAACAAGATGCAGAAAGATAAAAAAGATTAATTATAGGATTTTTATGTTTTTTATTGTATGGAGATGTTCAGAGTGGTAGGTTTTATTTTTGCTGTTTTGCAGATTACTCTGACGGATATGGTTCTTTCTGGAGAAAATGCAGGTGTTACTGCACTTGCTTATGGTTTTTGTAAAGTAAGAAATATGAATGTTTCAAGAAAAGTAAATGTTTAACTTTGGTTGTAAGTCGTGGAAATTATAGAAACAAGTAGAAAAAGCTGCTTGTTTCTTTGTCTATCTTAACTATATAATATATAGTTGATAACAGATGTTAAGGATACTGATATTCAGAGCATAATATAGGCATTTTAAGCTTGAATATTGGTTGTTTCCATACAGAAACAATAGGTTAAAGGGGGCAGAAAATGAAAATTTTAGGTAACATTATCTGGTTGTTATTTGGAGGAATTATTTCTGCATTAGCATGGTTTTTTTCAGGATTGATCTTATGTTTGACTGTTATTGGCATACCCTTTGGAATTCAGTGCTTTAAAATATCAGCACTGGTGTTATGGCCATTTGGAAAAGAAATTGAGCTAGGTAATTTTGGCGTAGGCGGGTTGCTTTTCAACATTTTATGGATTGTATTTTTCGGATGGGAGCTTGCCATTGGACATCTTATTACAGGGCTGATTTTCTGTATAACAATTATTGGAATACCTTTTGGACTTCAGCATTTTAAGCTTGCCAAACTTGGACTTTTACCTTTTGGGGCAAAGATACATTAGTATAGTGTTTCTCAAATTTCTATTCAAATAAAAATCCTCCGAACCCGTTAAACCATCTGGATTCTCGGATTTTTATTACGCACAGGTAATTTGAGAATACACTACTAGTAAGCTTAATTAAACGGAGTACTTCGAATTTGCCAATCAGAGGGGGGAGGACTATGCCATTTTCTTTTGCACATCCGGTGGCAGTATTGCCGATAAAACAGAAATGGAAAAAATATTTTAACTTGACCGGACTGGTGTTAGGTAGTATCGCTCCTGATTTTGAATATTTTATCAGGTTTAAGCCTGAAGCGGTTATAGGACATGATCTAACCGGATTTTTTCTGTTAAACCTGCCGCTTTGTATATTTGTTGCTTTTTTGTTTCACAAGCTTATAAAAAAACCCTTAATTTTATGCTTGCCTGTACCATTTGATAAATGGTATGAATATCTTGCGGCAAAAGACTGGAAAATAAACAGTTCTAAAGAAATGCTTATTTTTATATACTCTTCACTGGTTGGTATGTTTACTCATGTTTTCTGGGATGCATTTACACATGAAAGTGGAAAATTTGTAGTTTTGTTTTCCGTATTATCCAAAGAGATCGATTTTATGGATTATTCAATTCCCATATATAAATTCCTTCAACATGGAAGTACACTTATAGGGGGTTTAGCAGTTCTCGTTTGCATTTTCAGGATAAGGAGGGATAATTCGCAGGCAAATAGTTTGCCGGCACGTTATAAGCTGCTTTATTTTATCACAATTCTATCCTTCGGGTTTATACTTGTTCTGTCAGGTCTTTACTTTTCACTGATAAAATTCAGTTTTGACAACAGAGGTGTTATTGTTGTAACATTTATAAACGGGATAATCCTGGGTAGCCTTTTTATTTCCTGCATTATAAACAGAATGATCGCAAATAAATGTAATAAAGCATAAATTATATATGTACATGTTATGGCAATAATATTTGTTTTTATGGTATAGATAGAAAATATGGTTTATAATATGCTTATAATTTTTACAAGGAGAGTATATGAAAAAGTATTACAATATTTTTTTTGTTCTTATGTTTATCATATATATAATAGTACTGGCCTATCTGGTCTTCTTCAGCCAAAATTTCGGCAGGGGATATATCAGGAGGGAAATACACCTGATACCATTTCAGACAATAATACATTATATATTTATAAGAAAGAATCTGGGCTTTTTTATGGTTAATGTTCCAGGTAACATTGCTGCTTTTGTGCCATTGGGTTATCTATTGCCCGGTATTAACAAAAAATTTCTTAGATTAAAGAACCTTATTATTGTTGTTTTTTCGGTTACACTGGCAATTGAAGTAATACAGTATATAGCTGGAGTTGGAACTTCTGATATTGATGATATAATATTAAACCTATTGGGGGGATTAATAGGTTTTGTTTTGTTTACCGCTCCCATAGAGTTAAGAATGAATTATGACAAAATCGATAACAGAGAGGGATGATAAGGATAGATGGTTACGAATAAAAGAATGAAGTGGGGTATAATTGGCTGCGGGCGGATAGCACATCTTTTTGCGGAAGGTTTGAAAGTGCTTGAGGACGCAGAGCTTTATGCTGTAGCCTCAAAGACTTCCGGAAAAGCAAAGGATTTTGCCGGGAAATATAATGTATCAAGGTATTATTCAAGCTACGAAGAACTGGTAAAGGACCCGGGTGTTGATGTTGTTTACATAGCAACAACCCATAATTTTCATTATGAAAATGCAATGCTATGCTTAAACAATGGAAAACCTGTGCTGTGTGAAAAACCCTTTACAATAAACGCACTGCAAGCGGAACAACTGATAAAGACAGCAAGAGAGAAAGGCCTGTTTATTATGGAAGCCATGTGGACCAGGTTTTTTCCCTGTATAGTGGAATTAAACAGGATACTGGAAGAAAAGCTTATCGGAGACATATTAATGCTGAGGGCAGATTTTGGCATAAGGAGGGAGCTTGACCCTGATGAGCGTAAGATTAATCCTTATCTGGGGGGCGGCGCGCTGCTCGATCTTGGCATATACCCTGTTTCTTTTGCACGTATGATTTTTAAAAGTGCGCCTTCTAAAATTATGAGCAGTGCCTGGCTTGGACAAACCGGTGTCGATGAGCAATCAAGCTATTTTTTTGAGTATCCGGGGAGACAAACGGCGTTGCTTTTTTCTTCATTTATTGCTGAAATTCCGCATGAAGCTCTGATTGTAGGAACTGAAGGACATATAAGGATTCAGGATTTCTTTCATCCGGAAGCAATGACAATTAAATTTAACAACGGAGAAGAGAGAGCTATTAGTAAAAAAGTTATATCAACAGGCTATAATTATGAGGCAAGAGAAGTTATGGACTGTATTCTTTCCGGGAAACTTGAGAGTGAGGTTATGCCGCTTGATGAGACTGTGGAAATTATTAGAACAATGGATGAGTTAAGAGAACAATGGGGGCTTTGCTATCCCGGCGAGTAAGCTTTTGGGGGAGTGGTGTCATGGGGAAAAATGTACCTTTAGCTGAATTAAATAACAGAATGAATAACTTCAGAGCCAGAATGGAAGCCGAGAGACCCGAGTGGGAGATTGCTGTTGTTTTTAGTAAAATAAACATATTCTATTTTACTGGGACTATGCCGGAGGGAATGTTGATAATTACCAGGGAAGGCGAGGCTGTTCTATGGGTCAGGAGAAGTATGGAAAGGGCACTGGAGGAATCGGAATTCCCCAATATAAAGCCTATGGAAAGCTTCCGCGATGCGGCTCGGGATATTAATGCACTACCTGAAATAGTATATCTTGAAACCGAGTTTGTACCTCTGGCCATGTATCAGAGGTTTGTAAAATACTTTCCTTTTAAAGAAGTCAAGTCTGTGGATAAGCAGATTACTTCAATAAGGGCTGTTAAGAGCCCTTATGAATTATCGCTTATGGAACAGTCAGGCCGGATTCACAGGCGTGTACTGGAGGATATGGTCCCGAAGATACTAAGGGAAGGTATGAGTGAGGCTGAGTTGGCAACAGAAATATATTCTATACTTGTCAGGGAAGGGCACCATGGTATATCACGGTTCGGCATGCTTGACACGGAAATTTTGCTGGGACATATTTGCTTTGGAGAAAGCTCTATTTACCCGACATACTTTAACGGGCCAGGAGGCAATTACGGCATGAGTGCGGCAGTGCCGCTGCTTGGCAGTCGTGAAAGAAGACTCAAGGCCGGTGACCTCGTTTTTGTTGACATTGGATGTGGGGTAGATGGATATCATACGGATAAAACAATGACTTACATGTTTGGTAGAAAGCTTTTGGATAAAGCAATTGCAGAACATTACAAATGTGTGGATATCCAGAATGAGATTGTACAAAAGCTTAAACCGGGTGAAATTCCTTCAGAAATATACAACTCTGTAATGAATAAGCTTGATTCGGATTTTCTTAAGAATTTTATGGGTTATGGAAACCGCAGGGTAAAGTTCCTGGGGCACGGGATTGGTCTTTGGGTTGATGAGCTGCCCGTTATTGCCGAGGGTTTTACTGAGCCAATTAGGGAGGGAATGGTTTTTGCACTCGAACCCAAAAAAGGGTTGGAGGGTATTGGCATGGTAGGAATTGAAAATACTTTTATAGTTACGCCAACGGGGGGAAGGTGTATTACCGGAGAGAATACTGGTCTTATTCCTGTATATTAATAAAGAGGACATAGAGGAGATAAAGTGTCTCCTCTTTTTACATAGTGGCGTTTTCTAAAGTAAACACATTATCTATGTAGTTTGATTTGCGACAGTGCGGTCGTTGTATATGTGCAGTATTTTATTTATGGATCTAAGGTTGTTATTAAAGAAATCATCAACATACTTCTCGATAAGCAGTATATATTCAGGACTTTGAATTCTTTCTGTGCAGATTTCCACATCTTCCATAACATAACTGTCTTCAAGGTTTATATCCTCGACTTTAAGGTAATCATAGTAGTAATGTCTTACCCTTAAGGCATATGCAAGGGATTTTAATATTTCCAGACGGGGGAGGGATTTCCCGCTGTGATAGTAGCAGTAAAGTTCTACTGTATCGTTGCAGGGAAGGTAATTCTGATCACGAACATTGAAGATACCTGTCTGGGATGGAAAAAAGTACCCCTGAATCATATCAGGGTTTTGTAATACATGCAAAAATCGCTGCCATCTACTTTCAAAAACAATCAGATTCCTGGGCATATTGTT
>JAAZCB010000125.1 GCA_012513545.1 Clostridiaceae bacterium | reverse complement strand
TTTTAAGGCAAACTTACAAAATACATATGCCAAGACTTAACCTTTCAAAAAAATCTACACATGAATCCATTTTACCTATGGCTAATTTTTACATACTTTGGTGATACTTTTGTATCTATGAAATAATTGGTGATTCTGATGATGGATATTTAGTTGTGTATCTTTTCTACAATGATGTTTTGTTTATAAATAATATTTTCATTAAACCATCTTTTGCTACATATTATTATGTTATTTATGCAATTACGCTGTTTTATATACTGTTGATATCAAGCATATCTGAAAAATGTTATAATTATTTTTTTAGCTATTCTTATTGGTGTTTTCTTGTTGGTGGGGGCCGGTTTTTATAGAATGATTTGAAGCGGCGAATTTTCGGGGTGATATACGCGTTAACTGCTTCAGGATTACTGGTGGAATTCACAGGTGCATTAATCAATAGCGGCATAAGCAGCCCTCTATTACTATTAGTTTTCCTAGTGTGGTTATCAGTGGGCTTATCTGCCTTCATAGACCCTAACGCTTACACTGTTCTAATGATTCCTGTAGCACAACACTTAGCACAATTGGCAAATATGAGTGCTTGGCCGCTGCTTTTTGGAACATTAATCGGCACTGGAAGTGGAGCAAACTTGATTCCTATGGGTGCTGCGACAAATGTGTTTGCATGTGGTTTGCTATCAAAAAACAACTGCATAGTGAGCACAAAAGAATACATGAAGATAGGTGTTCCGTTATCAGTGGTTGCCGTTGGAACAGCTAACATATTGCTTTGGGTATTATGGGTATGATGTGGTATGATGTGGTATGATGGCATTTAAAATTGAACAAATTTTTATGCTTTAAGGGGTGTATATATGTCTGAAAAAACAATGCGTTCAAAAAAAGGAAAAAATTTCAAAGAAATTTTGCTGACTGAAAAGAACAAAGGTAAGACATCACGGAAAATTATGAAAAGAATTACTAGTATAGATAATTCTGTTGTCTATGTCGTATCATTTCTGTTTCCTTTTGTTTGTCTGGCTGCATTAATCTACTTGCTCCTATTGCCCGATGTTTATGTTTGGGCTGCACTTTTAGTAGTAGCCGCTTTAGTTTGCTCAATTTTCGCATCACGGCTTACCAAATTAATCAAGCAACAACAATGGCGTTATGCATCAGAATAATTCAGCTATGGTTTTTACCAGTTATTTTTATTTTAATTTTTTCCTTATGCTTCTCTCTTATATAGTTGGTAATATAGAATCTGTTAAGGGTCCGATCTAGTAAATTGGTGAGTTGGAAATGAAAGTTGAACTTGGTGCAAAAAATTGTCTGTATCCTTTACCAACTACTCTTGTTGGTGCAATAGTAGATGGTAAACCTAATTATGTTGCGGTTGCTCATGTGGGTATAAATGAATTTGATTCTGTTTCAATTGGGCTTCATAAAAATCATCATACTAACAAAGGTATACGTTACAACAAAGTATTCAGCATCAATATTCCCCCAGTTGATTTGATTAAAGAAACTGACTACTGCGGTATAGTCTCAGGAAAAAATCATGATAAAGCAGCTCTTTTTACTACCTTCTATGGCAAACTTAAG
>JAAZCB010000124.1 GCA_012513545.1 Clostridiaceae bacterium | reverse complement strand
TTTGCCCAGCATTGTCAGTAGTATTATAAACCGATTGAATAGTTGGGTATTTGTTGAAATTTTCCTTGAATTTCTTTTGACATTCTTCTGGCAAAGCTGCAACAATCGGACTTACTTCAAAATTATCAGCAACTTGCTGAGATAGTGTAATCTCGACTTGTTCGGGTAGTATGATATTCTCGTTATTCAAATAAGAATCAAGTTTTGCATTTGCCTCAAACGCAAGGTTACGTATTTTAGCATGATTTTGTAAATTTATATCAAATGAATGCTTTTCAGTAGGTAGGGCATTAAAACTTTCAATTGAATTAATCAACGCAAATTGTTGTGCTGAAAGTAAAAAAGTACTCTGGTTTTCAAATTTCACGAAAGGGCCGGCAAGAGTACAATGTAGAAACGGCCCACCAAAATATTCACAGAGTACCAGTTTATACCTAAAGGTTGTTTGGTTGAGCTGCCCAATTCCATCAACGCAGATATCAAAAGGATAGGCTTCTGGTAACTGGAGGAGAGCCTTATCACTTTGTGATAAATTGAGTAATTCAGAAAAGGTTAATTGTACTCCATCATTTCTAAGTGTTGCATTGCCATTATCAATAAGCTCATTAAGTAAGATTGCCTGCGAAAGTTCTAAACCTTTACAGACCCCCATCCATTTAATAGGGGCCGGTTCGCCAAGCATTTCACATAAAGCAAAACAAATAGAATTATTCTCTATTGAATAATTAATCATTTCTTATCCCTGCATGCAACGCCAACCACTGCGATAGTTCCAATTGCCAACCATTTCTATGTACTAATCGGCCTTGCGATAGAGAGTTATTTAAATAACTCATTGTTGTGTCTTTGAGGTCGTAGATGCTATAATTGCCAGCATCGAATTTTGGACATTTTCTTGCATTCCTCTTGTATGCATAAAATGCATTGCCAGTTCCGCCAAATTCTACAAAAACATGTTCTTTAGCCTGCATTAACAACACAGAACAACCATAACTTAACATGCCAAAGCGACTATCGATGTAGTCGCGGACTCTCTCATCCCGCATAAATTTAAGTTTTAATTGTTCATCTCCAAGAATCTTTATTTTATCTATTGATTTATAATATTTTTGCCAAAATTTCTTACGGTCTTTATCCATAGAAACTTTCTCAAAAAACAAGTCAATAAATTTAAGGCTTATCCAACGGTTAAGGATTAGCGCACCATCTTCAAAAGATTTCTTTTCTTGTTCAGAAAACATTGGAGATGGTAACCACTTTGAAGCTTTTGCCGGGTCACCAGCTATTCTAACAGCATGCGTTAGAATGCGCTGCTTAAAAACTTCGCTTGTATTATTATCTGCACGTATTGCAAGATATGCAAAACATAATTGACATGTTGATTTATCTTGGAAATCTGCCAGAAACAATGCTATTTCATCAATAAAAATTTCGAAATCAGCATTCCTACAAGCAGTTTTTGTGTATTCCGAAATAAAGCATGAACAAAATTCAGAGTGCTTGTAAAGTTTGGGTAGGCCGTAATTATCAAAAAGTTTTGATGGGAATTCACGATTACCTGCCATAGTACCAGCACAAGTTGAAGGACCATATTGTTCGCTATAAAAAGAAATATTTCTTTGTATTGTTAACAAATCATTGCGTTTACCTGAATATTCAGAAATTATAATTTTTAACTGTTCACGTAATAATATGCTGTGTTTAACTGGGATGCTTCGCCAATAAAGAATAAGACAATTGAATAAACCCAGTAGCATACCAGTATGCCAGTTTGATTTTAAAAACGCCACTACTATTGGGAAT
>JAAZCB010000123.1 GCA_012513545.1 Clostridiaceae bacterium | reverse complement strand
CCGGGAGATACGACTCACCCAAGCGTAATGATAAGTTCTCCGGCCGAAAACTCCATATTGTCAGTACCTTCTGATATTATCGGATCAGTAAATGACGATAATCTGACCTATTACAAACTGGAATACTCAAGAAAGGATAAAAACGAATTTATTGTATTTGCTGAAGGGTCCAAGAAAATTGATAATGGCATATTAGGAAAGATTGATCCGACAATGATGAGAAATGGACAATATGATGTACGATTAACAGCTTATGATAAAAGCGGCAACATAAGTACTATTACTATTACATATCAGATTGAAGGGGAAATGAAAGTCGGTAATTTTTCGTTTGGATTTACTGATCTTACAATCCCTGTTGCTGGATTACCCATTACAATTAACCGTAATTATGACAGCAGATACAAAACCAAGGGTGATTTTGGCATGGGTTGGACATTGGGAATGCAGGATATACAAATTAGTGAGAGTTGTATTCCAGGGCAATATTGGGATTTTGATATAACTTCAGACAGGTTTGGCTTTCCTTATTACAATTTAGCTGAATCAGAAAAGCATAAAATTATTGTTACATATACTGATGGCAGAACTGATAAATTTACTATGTCCTTCAATCCAAAAAGTCAACCGCTTACTCCGCTTTTGCAGACGACTGTATCATTTGTACCGGAGGCAGGAACTACTTCACAATTAGTTTCGTTGGAGGATAATGTTTGTTTAATACTTCCGGGAACGGAAACTATTACAACGTCATATGTATATGATTCCATGAACCGGTTGGTTGAAACGATTGATGCTGATGGAAAAAGCACAAAAGTTGAGTATAATTCCATAGGTATGCAAGCTGCCTTTATTGACGAAATGGGTAACCGTACAGAGTATGAATATGATGTTTTCGGCAATCAGGTTTTGATTTCTTATTCTGATGGTACAAAGGAAGAATTCGAATATGATATTGAAGGTAGGAAAACTCTGTCAATCGACCGTTTAGGAAGAATGACAGCTTATTATTATGATAAACTTGGAAGATTAACAAAACAAACAAATCCTGATGGAACATTTATACTTAATGAATATGATGCTTTAGGCCGTTTAGTAAGTACAACAAACGAACTTGGCAATTCTACAAGCTATAAATATGATGCTGCCGGAAATAACATAGAAGTCATTGATGCTCTCGGAAATAAAACAGGTTATGAATATGATAAAAACTGTAACAAAATAAAAATGACAGATGCAAAGGGAAATACTATCCATTTTGAGTATGATAAATACAATCGGTTAGTAAAGACTATTTTCCCGAACGGCACTTTTACATCAACTGTTTATAATTGCAATGGCCTTAAAATATCTGAGAGTGATCAGGCAGGAAAAATGACAAAGTATGCTTATGACTCCGGGGGAAGGCTATTAAATGTTATTGATGCTATAGGCAATAAAACCCAATTTGCCTACGATCAATCAGGTAACCTTATTTCGCAGACAGATGGAAATAATCACACCGTTAAATTTGAGTTTGACAAACTTGGAAACAGAATTAAACGCATTCTGCCTTCAGGTTATGAGGAAGCAGTAACATATAATGATGTGGGAAACATCATATCAAAAACAGATTTTAATGGCAACAAAACAGTATTTGATTATGATGCTTATGGACGCCTTGTTAAAAAGAGCTATCCTGATGGTAAGACAGAAATTTATACATATAATGTTTTAGGGTTAAGAGAATCCTACACTGATGTCAGGGGTAAAATTACATTTGAGTATGATCTTATGAACAGACTAAAAAAGCAAACAAATCCCGATGGAAGCTTTATAGCCTATACCTATGATAAAGCAGGCAACTGTACAAGTGTTACTGTTCCATCAGGTACAACCACCTATACCTATGACAAATTGAATAGGTTGTCGTCAGTAACTGACCGGGATGGAAAAGTAACTGGATATACCTATGATGCAATTGGGAACAGGCTCGGCGTTACTTATCCTAATGGAACTGTTACAGAGTATTCATACGATTCATTAAGCCGATTGACAGCCTTGGTTAATCGTAAACCCTCAGGGGAAATAATCTCATCCTATAAATACACATTAGGGCCTGCCGGGAACAGGATTGAGGTTGAGGATAATACGGGAAGGACTTTGAAATATGTATATGATGATACGTATAAGTTAGTTGGCGAAGAAATAGCAGATCCTGTAAGTGGGAAAGTCAGTATAAGCTACACATATGATGCAGTAGGCAACAGGCTTACAAAAACGGAAAACGGAAATACAGTAAAGTATTCGTATGATGAGAATGACAGAATTGTCAGTGATGGTGAAAACACTTATTTATATGACAGGAACGGTAATACACTTAAGAAAACCGGAAGCACGGAAGAAGTAATATACGAATATGATTACAATAATCGGCTTATTAAGGCAGTTACAAGCAATTCTGCAGCAACATCAACAGTAGAATATTCCTATGATGTGGACGGAATAAGGATACAAAAGATTATTGACGGATCAAAGGTTATTAATTATCTTGTAGAGAATTACCTGGACTATGCACAAGTTCTTGAGGAGAGAGATGATAAAAACAGCTTAATTGTAAGTTATGTTTATGGTAATGATCTTATTAGTCAAAAACGTGGCGATAAAACCAGCTATTATCACTATGATGGGATTGGGAGCACCAGAGCTCTGACAGATTCAAATGCAAATATAACAGATACTTATACGTATGATTCGTTTGGAGTAATGACAAGCAGGACCGGGGTAACAGAAAACGACTATCTCTTTACAGGAGAGCAGTATGACGCCAATGTGGCGTTCTATTATCTCAGGGCAAGATATATGAACCCTTCATTAGGACGTTTCCTTACGATGGATTCATGGGGCGGAATAATTACTGATCCAATCAGTCTGCATAAGTATCTTTACGCTAATTGTGACCCTGTTAATAATATTGACCCTTCAGGAAATTATACGTTAGTTGGAGTGCTGACAGCAGTACAAATCGGTGCAACCATTGCTTCAATTGCAGTACCTGTGTTTACGGGCATATATCTGGCCGTAGTCAAAAAGGTATCCGTATATGAGTATCTGGCTGCGTTATGCTCAGAAGATGTGTGGATTGAGGCAGCTGTAGGAATTGGCATTGGTGCTCTGATGGGAATGGGAATTAAGGCATTAGCAAAAGAACTATCTTGTAGAACTGTATTGATTATAGGTACAATCATGTCTTTATGGAGCCTTTACGAATCGCTGAAGCTGTCTGCAAATATGATTGACGGTGGAATTCCACCCAAGCAGGCAGCCAGATACCTGGCAGTACTTACTGCCACTGCAATATTGACGACACTTATCGGAAAGGTTTGTTTTACTGAGGACACGTTAATCCGGACGGAAGAAGGGTATAAAGAGATTAAAGATATTACGGTTGGAGACAGAGTATATTCTCAAAACCCTGAGACAGGAGAGAAAGGGCTTAAAAAGGTTGTTAATGTATTTATAAATGAAACAAAAGTGATTGAGCATGTGTTTGTTGAAGGTGAAGAGATAAGGACAACTCCATCACATCCATTCTGGGTAGCAGGCAAGGGATGGGTAGAGGCCGGAGACCTTAGAGTGGGAGATAAAGTACAGTTGTATTCGGGAAATGTAAAAGAGATAAGCTCAATATCATATGAGTATCTCGAGGTACCGGTAAAGGTATACAATTTTGAGGTTGAGGATTGGCACACTTACTTTGTATCAGAATATGATATACTTGTTCATAATGCATGTGGTCCTGAGGGAGGCTCTGATGCTACTAAGGGAACGAGTAAGACTATTTT
>JAAZCB010000122.1 GCA_012513545.1 Clostridiaceae bacterium | reverse complement strand
CCAACGATATGGACCAAAAAATCATTTGTGTTTCTGCAATCCCGGAGAATCGCTACTGCGTTTACAATGGTATCTAGCCCTTGGGTCGGGCTGATATTACCTGCAAAAAGAAAATCAACTATACCGTTATCAGGAACTGACATATCCATTTTGAGCATATCATCATTAGCGTGTTGGGGCAGATAAATTATCTTTTCACGTGGATAATGATTTATGGCTTCAAGATAGTCAATAAATGATTCGCTGGTCACACCAATCCGATCACATTGGGTATATATTTTTCGACATAACCACTTATAGATTTTACTAATAACTCCTTTATTCTGCAGTTTTTTGCCCGATGCCGGTGCAAGATCACAACAGTACAAAAACAACTTTTTTTTATATATCTTTTTATTAATAACTGCCGGAATAACTTGAGTTATAGGGGTAAGCTGATAGGCGTAAATAACATCAAAGCCTTTTAAGAAAAAGGCCACGCAAGATGCACTTATCGCGAAACTGAAAGCATTTAATATTAATTTCAATAAATTGCCGCGCGCAATTATCGGACAGCGAATCACATAAACACCATTAATATATTCCTTGCACTTTTTTAAGAATCGGTACTCCGATGGAACATTGCCAGACGGATAGTTGGGAAGCCCTGTGAGCACCGTAACTTGGTTTCCTGCCTTCACCATAGCAGGGGCAATTGTATTGATCAAGAACTGATCGGGATAATAATATTGAGAAACAATTAATATATTCATAACAGCACCACTTTAGTTTTTCAAAAAATTGGGAGTGTAAATCCTTTTGTGTAAATGGATGTATTGAGCATCCCGTGACGACATCAGGGGCTCTCCTAAATTCTCTGCCATACTATGTATAAATACAGCTCTCATAAAAGAAAGCATGTTTTTTAACCTGTCCAATTCCTTCTGAGCTTTCCTTTCTGTAAGGCAAGGTTCGCAAGTAAACAAAACACACATTATCGTCCACCTAAACCATGCTACAATCCCCATCACGTATGTATGTTCGCTTAAAATGATAGAATGCTGAAGAAATAACAACCACATTATATCCGCATTTACCTAATTCCGTCGCAAAGTCATATTGTCTTTATATTCCTCCATGTTTTGGCTCAGAAGCATAATGATCGATTATCCAAAGTGTTTTCATTTTTACAATCAACTCTTTCTGTAATCCTGGTTTCTACCATTGTTTCGAAAGCCTAAATATCAAGTACTCGCCTGTGTTACTATCACATAAACTTATTCGTCTTGTTAATTTAGATACTTTTGCATCGCTCATATATTTAAAACCTACTGCCATAGAAGCTTTGATACTTGGTAAATTATCTTTATGAATATAATCGTAGGCATATTTAAAATTAATTTCCGCTGTATATAATACATATTTAAGCAGTGATATAGATAGTTTTCTTCCTCGATAATCTTCCCTGATAAAATACGGGCCAACAATTATATCTTCACTTGTAGCAAAGGTGTACCTTCTATCACTTCCGTTTTGCACAAGGCAATAACCAACATATTCGTTTCCTTCAGCAATATAATAAACCGTATATCCTGCAAAGTACGCCATAAGTAGCCTGACTCGTCTACGCAATGATATTGTTTCTAAATCTACATAAAATTGCTTAATGATGCTTGGTTTGTACTCATAATATATTAAACCATCTCTACTTGCTTTTTTCTCTATAACACTTTTCATTTATTTATCCGAGACCCCCTACCTTTTCTTCATTTCGCTTTTATATCGCAATATAGCCTGTAATGAAAAACTTAGCCAAGGTAGTGGATCATCTATGGAAAATATGTGATCCTTTGTCTTTCTAAAACTAAACCATGACGGTTTAGATTTAAACCTATTAGGCGACTTTATAAACCAAAGTAAATCTGTTTGAGAACATCTTAACCTTTGACCAAGCCTATATTTAGTATACTTTGTCACTT
>JAAZCB010000121.1 GCA_012513545.1 Clostridiaceae bacterium | reverse complement strand
TTTCATCATTATTTACATTTTCTGAGGAGTGAATCGTCTTATACTGATTAACAAGTTCGTTTATGATGTATTCCAATAATTTTATTCTATCTTCCTCAACTGTATTCATTACCAAATCCAATACAGATTGTGAAAGATAGTTCCCAACTTTATTCACATCGATAGAATTATTGTAGAGGACTATGGAACCAAAAACTCCACCCCCAGCCCAAGTCTTGGTAAAGAATTTGACATAAGGATCCTGTTTACCATCTCTTGGTTCAAATATTCTGCTATTCAAATTTAACATTGGCAGTAATTAGATTAGTAAAAATATTACGACAAAACCTACAACAACAATGACAAGATGAAGTATTGCCATTGATTTAAGAAAAGCTCCTAAATTTGTACCAAGTATTTTACTCAATATCATTACCTGTCTATAGATTAAAAAGGCCAAAACTGAGTACCCAAAACCAATCACCACAGAAAGAGTCTTTACTAAAACTTTTCCAATTATTACTGTATCGAGCATAAGTATTAAAAATAAAATAAGCCTACTTTTCTCTCTTTAAAAGCAAAGCCAAATCCATAATCTTATCCTTAACATAACCCGGTTTAGGTACATTATCAAATCGGAATTCAGCTGTTTCTGCTGCAGTCTGAATCCTCACAGTTCCAAAGTCAAATAAATTCTGCCAAAGTCCAAAATGTCCTGAAGAAACATCTTCAATATTCAATAGCGAAGCACTGCTAATTTTATGACTAAGCAATCCATAAAAGTCCAAGTCAACTATTCTATCACTTGTGATGATATATGCATTAAAATACCAGCTTAAAAACTTGAGGATTGAGTACGTCAATAATATGATATACCAAGCAATCCAAGCACAAATTATGTAAGAGACCGGAAATAATTCACCCTCCCCAGGTAAAACTGAAATGATGAAGATGACAATAAACGGGAATATAATTCCCAGAAGAACTTTTATTAACGAAGGCAAATTTACAGCCCAATGCTGTCTTAAAAGAATATACACATCTTCTCCATCATCCTGGCTTTGAAAGCTTACACTTTTGGGAAGAAGAATCATCGAAGAAAAGGCTTTCTCAGGATCCTTTTCTAACAGTTTACGCATTTTTTCCTTTGTGTTTTTTCTTGCCATATCTTAATTTTGTATCAAATATCTCTAAATGTATTATATCATAATCATATTAACTTTTTAGCTCTTAACTCGAAACAAAATCAAAGCGACTTGTCTTAATATGTAGCGTTCCGGGAGACCTTAAGTAATATACATCTTTAAAGTTTTTAGCATTAAACTCTCGAACACCATAGTTTGTACTTTTTACAACTATCGTTGTTGTATCACCAGAGTTGTTTTCATAAGTTAAAATCTCACTTATATTACCAACTGAAGATACTCCTAATTCGTTCAGTTTATCAATAACCTGTTGATGATTCCAAGTATTTTCATACCCATAATATAATGGAGATAAATTAGAATTATAAATATCTCCCACTTTTTCCATCAATAAAATAATATTAAACAAATCTTGCGTTTCTTCATTGGTTAACCAAGGATTACACTCTTTTGGATAGTTTGCATAACGAGTACACATTTTAAGATTCCAATTATCGTTTTTAGCTCCCCAAAATCTTCTATAATAAGGAGAGTTCGCATAACTAGGACCTTCATAAGGACCTTTTGGGCCATAATCTTTTATCGATTTCATCCATGGCAGATTTTGAGAATAGTAACCCGACTCTATTCCCAGTTTAGTATAACCTCCGGCTGAAGCTGAATAAAAGGCGGAGATAGGAGATCCATTATAAGCTAAAACCGTACCGGGAGTGGCGCTGACGGCTTCATGCCATAAAGAAGCTGCGGAACTTGAAACCTTATCCATGTTATATACTTGGTTACTTTGATTCGGTTGAATAGATTTTTGCCCATTATTTGTAAATGCAATCGCATAAGACCTTGCAATAATCGCTTGTGCCTTTTGCACCTCAATCGGCCAACCGGATGGTACCTCTGCAATACCTTTCATGTATTTACCTTCGAATGACATTACTTCATCAATATACCTTCCTTGCTCGTCTCTACCCTTGACATGAATATTTTCCATAGAAGCATACCCATTCAATAGGTCTGCATTGTAATAAGCTCCCAAAATTTGCTGATAGTTTTGTCCATCCAATGCTCTTCCATAAGCTCCATATTGACTGAGACCCACTCGATGTGGAACACCATAACTCGCTACAGCAAAAGCACCAGAATATGGAGATGGTGGCATACTATAAACATCAACATTCTCCATCAACCGTTGTGATTGTGACTCCGCTTCTAATTTCGCCTGAATCAGTGCTTTCTGTTTCTCTGTTAAAGCACCGATATTTGCTTCTACAGCACCAACTTGTTGTGCCAACGATTTAAGTTTTGTTTGCTCGGAATTGATTTGCAT
>JAAZCB010000120.1 GCA_012513545.1 Clostridiaceae bacterium | reverse complement strand
TTGGAGAAGCCAAGTCTAAAATCGAGGTGGCTGCTCCGGTAGAAGATTCGGTAACACTTAATAATGAATTGGCGAAATGTCAGGATAGCATAGCTAAAGTTGAGACAACGTTATCTCATTTAATTGATATTCCTGATGATATAACCGAATATGTAAGTACTCGTTTGGAATTTATTAATGGAATAAAAAAAGTAGAGCAAAATAGGCTTGCCGCCAAAGACTGGTTGGATGGGGTTAAACTTTTAATTTCTGATTGGCGCGCTCGTGCTAGATTTCCTGCGGGTTTGGGGGCAGTGGCAGCTGTTATTACTACGGATTGTGCTACTGCTGCTTTAGACTATCATCATGTTTATCAGTCATTAACTCGAATAAGGCAATTAAAAGCCTCTTTACTTGGTTCCAACCCATTGCTAGACTTTTGTCCTACTTGCGGTCAAGCGTGGCCGGAAGCAAAGAAGGAGGAGTTTAAGCTTAAGCTGGCTAATTACACGGAAGAAGAGAAACAATACGAAACGGAATGCAACGCTAAGCGTGAATATAAAGAATTAGTTGATGTGTATACCGAGGCGCATAATGAAGTAATGAAGGCTAGAGCTCACTTAAAATCTCAAATTTTATTTTATAAAAAGAAGAAAAGTACATTAAAATTTGATATGTCAACTAGTGTGGAGGATCAAACAGCTGCCGTGGAAAAGGCAGAAGCTGAGATTTTTGCTATGCGTGATGCGTTTAGCCTAAAAACTAAAGCTAAAGAGCAGTTATTAGTGTTAAAAAATCAAGAGAAATATATATTTGAGAGCTTGAATAAATTTAAAGCTTATGAAAAGAAATATTATAAATCAAAAGAAATAGGCACAAAACTAGATTCGTTACGTGATATATTTCATTATGATAATTTACCAAAACAGATTGCTTTTGCTTATTTAGATAAAATACAGTCTCGCGTTAATGAAGTTTTAACTTTGTTTAATGCTCCATTTAGAGCAATGCCCGATGAAAATATGGGTTTTATATGCAAATTTGCTGATGGTAGTTTGTTTACTGATAAAAGATTATCCGGTGGGCAGAAAGTAGTATTAGGTTTAGCTGTTCGTATGGCTGTAAATGCTTTGTTTGTGGGTCATTTAGGCATGATGATATTGGATGAACCTTCTGAAGGGTTGGATGAACATAATCTTGGTTGTTTACCTTATGCTTTAGAAAAATTAGCTGATATTTGTAAATCTAACGATATGCAAGTACTGTTTGTTACGCATATGGATAGGTTGTCTTATTTATTTGATAATATTGTAAACATAGGCGAAGAGACAAAACTTTAAAAAAAGGAAAAAGTAATGGCTTGTTCTTGTTGTAAAAAAGCTATTGATGACAATAGTGGTTGTGATATACATAAAGAAGATAAGGCAACTTGTGATAATTTAAACGATTCTAGTTTATTTAAAGCCATGGAGAATACTGATTTATGTCTTGATGTTGTTTTTGACTGGGCTTGTGAAATTTATGCTCATCATATAGCTGTCGATGGGCG
>JAAZCB010000119.1 GCA_012513545.1 Clostridiaceae bacterium | reverse complement strand
TTGATAAAAAACCTGATTGCTGATGCAAATAGTCTTGAATTCTGGAAAGATAGATTTAAAAAGACATTAGGCGCAAATGCAAAAATAATAGCTGATCTTATTCCTGATTTAGAGCAGATCACCGGAAAATTGCCAGATATAATCAAATTAAATCCAACTGAAGAAAAAAACAGGTTTAATCTCGTTTTTCGCGATTTTGTAAATGCGGTTTCAAATAAACAAACTCCCCTAATAATATATCTGGATGATATACAGTGGAGTGACCTGTCTTCATTAGAACTTATAAAATATCTTCTAATGTCACCAGAAATGGAAAATTTGATTGTAATCGGAGCATACAGAAATAATGAAATAACTGAAAAAAACCCATTAAAGCCTATACTCGAAGAGTTATTAACAAGAACAGAAAATAATGACTTTTTTAAGAGTATATTTCTTGAACCTTTAAATAAGGAAGCAGTAAATGAATTGGTAGCAGATACCCTCAAATGTAATCACAACGACACAAAAACATTAACCGACTATATCTATCAGAAAACAAAAGGAAATCCATTTTTTACCAACCAATTGCTCAAGTCACTGTATGAAACAGGTGCTTTTAGGTTCAATGAAGAAAACTTAAGCTGGGAATGGGATTTAAAACAAATAGAAGAAGCGCAGATAAGTGATAATGTTATTGATTTTCTGATTAAAAACTTATACACACTCTCTGATGAAACACTAAATACTATTAAATTGGCCTCCTGCATAGGAGATTACTTTAATTTAAGAACGCTATTCGAAATAAATGATAGAGTGGAAAGCCCATCAACCTCAGTTTGGATAGCAATAGAAAAAGAATTGATTATACCTCTTGATAATAATTACAGGTTACTTTTAAATATAAATAAGGATCAATACTTACAATCCAATATGGAAATTGGATTTAAGTTTGGGCATGATAGGATCCGGCAAGTTATTTACTCACTTGTTTCCGAGGAGGACAAAAAATTAATTCATTATAAAATTGGTAAAATCTTATTGAGTTCATACAGAAAAAACAACTCTGACAGTAATATTTTTGAGTTGGTGAATCATCTTAATGCAGCAAGGGATGTTATCTTTGAAAAGGAAGAAATCCTCGAATTGGCACAATTAAATGAAAAAGCCGGTAAAAGAGCAAATAGTAATAGTGCTTATGATATAGCAATTAATTATTTTAATGTTGGCAGAAGTTTATTGCTGGAGAATGAAACGTGTGAATTACCAGGAATATTATTTGAATTATCATATAACTATGCTGAATCAAACCTCTTATCAGGAAATATTGATACAGCGTTGGATTTTTGCAAGGTCTTGTTTGATCTGGCTGCAGATAATTTAGAAAAAGCCAAAGTATATTCATTAAGAACAAGAATTCATTATCTAAGGGGTGAAAAGTGGGAAAAAGTTGTAAGCGAAATAAGCGAGGCACTTAAACTATTTGATATATTCCTTCCAACAGATCAGAAAGAAATTGAACAGAAAGCCAATGAAGGAATATGTAAAATGCAGGAAAAGTTGACGTACATATCTCCAGAAGAATTAGCTAATACACTGCCAGTAATGGAAGACATAAATCAAATAACTGCTGTTAATCTTTTGTCCCAAGCCTTAGGAGCCGCTTTTCAATATAGCACCTCTCTGTATATGCTGATTCAATTAATCATGTTTGAAATGGCTGTAAAATGTGGAGTGACAAATATGTACTGCAAAATTTTCGCTGAATTCGGTCTCATCCAAGGTTCCATATTTGGAAAATATGATCTAAGCTACCAGTTTGGCAGGGCTTCTTTTATTCTTCTTGACAGATTGAAGGCAGAAGATGTCAGGGCAGGTACATACTATGTTTTTGCAAGCTTTATTTCTCACTGGAAGTCTCATTATTCCGAGAGCCTTGAATACTATAATTTAGCTATGAATATTGCTCTTGAGAATGGTGATCTTATTCATGCTACATTTTCAGCCGGGAACAGATTTAGCGTTATTTTTTATACAGGCCTTAATTTAAATATCTGCAAAAATGAATTGAAAAATACTGAAAAGTTTTTAACGGATAATAACGCATCACTAATATTAGCATATACCCAATACATCCATTATGCTATAGATCAACTGCAATTGCCCTATAACTCCGAATATGAAAATTTAATGCTTGAGAGGTCTCAAAACCCACATCTATTATCTGTATTTGGTCAAATAAACCTGACGATTAATTTTATATTGGGTAACTTTGAGGCTGCTCAAAAGTGGTGTGATATTACAGAGCAATATATACAGGTAATAAGTGGTACTTTTAATACTGTTGATTATTATATGTTCCAATCTTTTATTTTGATAAGAAAATATGAACACGAACCTATAGAGAAAAGAGATGAAATACTTAATAAGTTAGACAGTAACTTATTAAGGCTTAAGACATGGTCTGATAATTGTCCGGAAAATTTTGCACATAAATATTATATAGTGTTGGCTGAAATTAAAAGGGTTCAAAATAGTCCTCTTGAGACAATTATAGATCTGTATAAAAAATCACTGGATTCGATAAGAAATGGTGACTTTATAAACTTGAGAGCATTAATCAATGAAATTATAGGTGAATTCTGGTTTTCAAGAGAGTATGAAATAATTGGTACAGCCTATACTAGAGAAGCCTGCTATTTGTATGAACAATGGGGAGCTATAGAAAAAGTTAATATATTGAACAGGAAATATCCTGATATATTTAACAAGTTAAGCAATCAAAAAGTCTCCTCACTAAGACGTGACAGCTTACATACAAGCGTATCTGAGCTGGATCTCATGTCAATACTGAAGGCATCACAAGCAATTTCAAGCGAGATAAAACTCGATAAGCTTTTAACTGTGCTTTTGGAAACGGTTATTGAAAATGCCGGTGCCCAAAATGGCTTTATAGTACTAAAAAACGTTTTTGATGATAATCTTTATGTTGAAGCTATAAAATCCAAAAATAATGAAATTAAGATAATGGACTCAACTCCAATAAGTGATAAATTGGATGTCTGTTTGGAAATATTACAAGCCGTAATCAGAACAAAAGAGCATGTAGTTATAGAAGATGCACTTAAAGATCAACACTATCAGTATAATGAGTATATAAAAAGCATGAATGTACGTTCAGTGCTTTGTGCACCAATAATTTACCAAAGTGATTTAAAGGGTATAATATACCTGGAAAATAATCTTACGGGAAATGCCTTTAGCATTAAGCAGCTCGAAGTAATAAAAATGTTATCCTCCCAGATTGCCATCTCGATTGAGAAAGCACAATTAAGCCAGGCACTTATAAAGATAAAAGAAACTCAAAAGCAATTAGTTCAATCTGAAAAGATGGCTTCGTTAGGTAATTTAGTGGCAGGCGTTGCGCATGAGATTAATACCCCCTTGGGAGTAGCTGTAACCGCAGTATCACATATGATGGGAACAACAGAAGGTATAATAAAAAATTACAACGACGATAATATATCCAAATCTGAATTTGAAGAATATCTAAATGACTCTATGGAAACTATCGAATTGTTGTTTATGAACCTCAACAAGGCTGCATCACTAATTAACGGGTTTAAGAGAGTTTCAGCTGATATGTCAAATGAAGATAAAAGAACTTTTATTTTGAAAAAGTATATCAATGACATCCTATTAAGTCTGAGTCCAAAACTTAAAAAATACAAGCATAAAATAGAGGTTTTCTGTGATGAGGATATAGAAATATTAAGTTATCCGGGTGCATATTCACAGATTATAACAAATCTTATAATAAATTCAATAATGCATGCCTATGATGAAGACGACGAAGGAAACATTAGAATAAAGGTTATTAAAGATGAAGACAATATTAAACTAATATATTCAGATGATGGAAAAGGTATGGACAGTGATACAAAAAGTAAAATATTTGAACCCTTTTTTACAACCAATAGACATAGTGGGACAGGCCTGGGAATGCATATCGTATTTAATCTTGTAACTCAAACCCTAAAGGGTACCATTACATGTGAAAGTTCTCCAAATAAAGGCACTGAGTTTATAATAGAATTTAGTGTTGCTTGATAGTAAAATATTGGAATCGTGATGGGTTATTTATTTAATTCCTGTAAGTTATATAGTAAAGCAAAGGCCAGTGAAAAAATATACATAGCAAAAAAAATGCCCAATTGTAAATAATACTTTAATGCTTGTTTTTTAACATCTGCCTCACCGTATTGAAGTGTTGAACTTTTACCTGTTAATATGCTTCTTATAACTGCATAAAGCGCTGCCGAACTTATAATAAGTGATAACAAATACCCTTCGACAGATGCCAGTATTGTTAAAATAAACAAATACCATACTATTGTAATAACTACTAGTGATATGCACAACTTTTTTTTCATATCTGTAACATCCTATCTGACTTATATATTTAAAATAAAAATCTCAGAAATTTAAACTAGTTATCCCTATTATACCACTTTAATTCCAATTGTTCAGCATAGTACAGACTTTTCCGGTTACTTTCCGTGCCTCTTCCTGTTTTTTTTTCGTATGTCTAGTAGCTAGAATTGCAAATTTATTTTAAGTTTTTATATTTAAGAATTATCTTTAGATTTTTGACAAAATCCAAATTAAGTTAAGTAGAAATACTTATATTTATTCTATATTTTAAATATGCATATTTCAACAGCTTATTACATTTATTTAACTAATTTGTATAAATTATTCGTGCCTAAAAAATAGACCATAGCAATAAATAAAGCATCACAACTTGATGCTCTCAAGACTTATTTTTTTTACCAGTTCCTTAACCGATATTTTGTCCACAACACCGATTTTTGCATATTGGGCATTATTTACAGCACACGCTGACGCAAGCAAAAATGAATCTTCAAGGGAATATTGACGGCTAAGACCTGCCGCAAATCCGGCCACCATCGAATCCCCTGAGCCTATGGTATTTACTGCCTTAATTTCAGGTACACGAGCAAGATAACACTTATCTTCTGAAGCTATAACAGCGCCGTTCTCTCCCATTGAAGCTATTACAACTTTTATCCCACCGGCAGTAATATCCCTGCATACCTTTG
>JAAZCB010000013.1 GCA_012513545.1 Clostridiaceae bacterium | reverse complement strand
TCCGGATTGCAGCTTTAGAGCTTATGAGCTCAAGTTCCGTCGTTAACTTTAAGTTCTCTGAGGTGCCTGAAAGACTACATTGGTTTAAATAGGTTCGAATCCTGTAACACCAAAAGGTGTTAAGAGTCTTTCAAAAACCTTCCTCAGAAATATAAATATCATATACGTTTATTATGGATGAGTATCCCGGTGACGTGGAAACATCGGCAGTTCGAGTCCTAAAAAGAAATAAACATTTCGAGGTGCCCGGAAGACTACATAAGGATCTTGTGACAAATGTCATTGTGGGTTCGAGTCCCACCTGGTATAACCAGTGGCCGAAGTGGAAAAGGCGCATGATTAAAAGGTCTTCCAATAACTTCCTCGAAATAGAATTTTATTTCAAACAATATGGGGTCATAGCTCAATTGGGAGAGCACCTGCCTTGCAAGCAGGAGGTAGAGGGTTCAAATCCCTCTGGCTCCACCAAAAGTTGTAATTGTATTTAGCTAGCTTTATTCAATATTTAACTTGAACGTAGAAAAGAAGGTGAAATGATGTTTAAAGGTTTGAAAGGTTTTATAAAATTTAATGAAAAGACTACTTTTGAAGGTGGTAAAGCTTATGAGCTAAGCTTCAAGGAGACAGTGGCAGAGTTGTTTTCTCTTGGACTTGTTAAAGGCAATTTCTATCAAAATGATAAAGTAGTGATAGAAAGCACCATGGAAATAATGAAAAAAGCTCTTGATGAGGATCCTGAATGGGCTACAAAATGCGCAATATATGGTCAGGAGTTTAATAGTTTGAAACTGATTCCAACCATTTGGCTTGTATATCTTTCCACGTTGCAGGACAAAAGCCTGTTTAATAAAGCTTTTCCAAGGATAATAAAAAATCCCAAAATGCTTTACGACTTTCTGGAACTGACCAGAAAGGGTGGAATACGTCAGGGCATGGGCAGAAGTGTTAAGAAAGCTGTGAACTTCTGGATTAACAATAACCTGAATGATTACCATGCTGCAAGGTATAAGTCGAAGCTTAAGGATGTAATAAAAGTTGCAAGACCTATAGCTGTTGAAAAAATCCAGCCCTATATGGACTACATAATGAATGACAATGAGGATGCTTTTGAAAGGGCTAAGGCTTTAAAGGATTTAATAAATTCACTAAACAACGGCATATTGGATGAAATAATCGTTGTTAAGATAAAAAAATTCAGTATGCAGCTTGAGGAATTGAAACATGCATTTGGTAATCTTTCAACAGAGCAAAAGAGGATAATATTTGAATTCATGATACCTGGATTGAAATACAACGCACTAACTTCAAACCTTGTTACAATCGAAAGGGTATTTGCCAAAGAGACCAGAACAGTAAGAAAAGCAACTGAGCACGGTGTATTTGACCAGATTGAAGTAGTAAAAAGCATCATCCCAATAGAGCTAATAGAAATGGTTGCAAGTAAGCTCCAGGATTATGACGCCTACAGGAAATCAAGGATGCTGCCTTTTGGACTGATTACGGCAAATGCAATGACAAAAATTCCTGAATGGAAGGAAGCTATTGATAAAGTACTTTTGAAAAGCGGTCGGGATGTATTTGACTTGGATAGTAACGTTGGAGTCAGAATCGGTGTTGATACATCCGGATCAATGGGTACTAAGGTAACTTCAAGCCTTTCGGCAGTTGATATAGCATCTTTGTTTGGTGCAATGGTTTTCATGAGCATTAAGAATGCAAGTGTATATGCTGTAGCAACTCTTACCAGGAAGGTAGAAATTTACAAGAAAGATAATCTGTTTAAGGTTGCTGAGATCATAAAAAGTACTGATGTTGGCTACGGTACTGTTTTTGAACCTCTACTTGATAATTACAACGGTGAAAAATATGTTGTTTTAATTACAGACGGTCAGCAGTCAGATAATCTTGAGGCAAGATGGGAAAAACTTACGAATAAACCCAAAGGTTCAAAACTTGTTATCTGGCATGTAGCAGGCTACAATAACATGATTTCAGTAAGAAACGATGTTGTGTACTTAAAGGGTTACAGCGACAGGTTGCTTTCGGTTCTTAAAAATATCCTTGAGGATAAGGCAGGACAGCTTGACCAGATTGAAGCAGTAAGAATATAAAACTATAAAAAGGAGGTATTAGCAGATGCCAGATATATTTATGAAATATCCTGAAATGAAAACGTTGTTTAAGCTGATACCGTCAGATGAAAAGGGGAAGAAATGGGATGCAACAAGCGGTGAAATACTTCCGGAAACTGCAGCTTTGCATTTCACTCCTCTGAATGAGCTGGTTTTTACAGAGAAGATTGACGGTACCAACATGGGAATAAGAATAACTGGCGGTAAAGTAGCACACATCCAGAAGAGGGAACATATCTGCAACAGGGAAGACAAAGTGGATGCATTTTACTTTGAAGTGGGAGATAAGATTGCAAGGATTATAGAAGATAAAAGCATTGAGCAAATTAAAGATGCCATTATTTTCGGAGAACTTTGTGGAGAAAAGATACAGAAGGGTGGCAACTACTTTCCGGGCAGGAAGCTCATAATCTTTGATATTTTTGATACCGCTGCAAATAAGTTTTTCAGCTGGGATGCAGTAAAACACTTCACAGGAGAACTTGGAATTGAGACAGTTCCTGAAATAAACTACAATAAGGAAGATCTCAATGTAGCAAATGTCAAAGACTTTGTTCTCAACCAGAAATCAGTGTACAATATGAATTTTGGGGCGGAAGGAATTGTAATACGACACAGAAAGGATACTTTGCCGGTTAGAAGGTGGATGGCAAAGATAAGAAAAAAAGATTTTAGACCTTAGCTTGAGTTCCGGTATAAAATATGGCGATTTAGCTTTTGACAAGTTGCCCAAAGAAGGATACATACAATTCCTGGGCAACCCAGGTGTTAGTTTTAAAGTTAAAGTTGTTGAGGTAAACCCAGCGAATTAAAGCAAATAGACTTTTAAGCGGCCGCCGGTTTTTATCGGCGGTTATTTTTTAACCTCTTTCGGACGAAGTGAAAAAGGGAAAAAGTGAGGGACTCGATGTTCCGAAGCTTTTTATTTTCAGCATTTTCAGAAAAAGTCGTTAATTCTGGTGAGTAAGCCGAAGCAGATTGAAAAGGAATGGAGAAATATTATCGTTGATGGAACTGTGGTATCATCGAGGTATTGCTTTTGAATTCTATTAAGAAATCAGAGGTAACTGACTTTGATGAATTTGTTGCTTATATTGAAGAAGAAATTAATAGTACTTCCGATGAACAAATATATAACTTTAAGGTTTTTCTAAAAAACTATATAATAGAATACGAAAGAATGCCCTTGCAGTTGACCTTGACTGCAGGGGCATTCTTTTATATTTCGTTCACACTTCTTCTTTCCAGAAAGTAAAAGGTCGTTATAGCAGAAAATCATATTT
>JAAZCB010000118.1 GCA_012513545.1 Clostridiaceae bacterium | reverse complement strand
GGAATACGCTTGAAACTATAGGCATTTCCTCAGCTAGTGCGGCTTCCTTTTCAATTATCGAGGCAAGAATAATTACATCATCAACAGTCATACCAAGATCTTCGGCTCTTTTATAAAACTCAACCTTGAATTTATTGTCAAAGTTATTTAAAAATTTGGCAATCATATCTTTTGGGTTTGACGCAGGATCAAAGAAGTAGGTGTCAGGGAAAAGATAACCTTCAAGCCTGTTTTTTCTTTCGGGAATGTTTTCCAGAAATTTATATCCAAAAGATTCTTTTTCGGCAATATTAATGAAATCATCCCTTATTATCAGTTTTTTGTCTTCAAGGATTTTAACGATTTCGTCAAAATTCTTACCTTCAGGTATTGTTACAGTTACAGTTACCGGAGCACTGCACAGGACTTTCATTATTTCCTCGTAACTTAGTTCTGTGCTTAAAATATGTTTGCCGGATTTGTACAAGTATTCATACCCGTTAATCTTGGAGATCAGTTTGAAGAGTAAAGGATTTTTTACAAGCTTTTTTTCCATAAGGATTTCAAGTATCTTATTGGTATTCGATCCGAAAGGAATTACAACTTCAACACTGTTTTCCGGATCTATGCTTTTAAGTACTTCAAGGCTGTCAGTGTTATCCTGGTTTGAAACATATTTGTATGAGGCAAATCCACATATAACAAATATTACAAGGAAAAATAACATATACAGGAAGAATGACAATAAGCGATTTTTACGTTTTTTGTTTTTTTGTTTTTTCAATTCCGAAATCTCCCCATTCATTTAATTCACCACTTTACTCATAAAGATTCAATCAATATATATATTTTGTATTAACTGGCAAAACAATTCAAATAAATTTATTAATACAAAGTTATTTTTATTTGTTTCTTGATTTAGCCCTCACTTCTGAATCAAGAATTCTTTTTCTCAAACGTATATTTTTTGGAGTTACTTCCACCAACTCATCGTCCGCAATAAATTCCAGAGCCTGTTCGAGACTTAAGACAACCGGTGGAGTAAGCCTTAAAGCTTCGTCAGAGCCGGATGCCCTCATATTTGTTACATGCTTCTTTTTACAAACATTAACTACAATATCTTCAACCCTTGAATTTTCACCAACAATCATTCCCTCATATACCTTAACGCCTGGAGCTATAAACAGAGAACCTCTTTCTTGAGCGTTATAAAGCCCATAAGTGACGGCTTCTCCATTTTCCCATGCGATCATTGAACCTCTCTGCCTTCCTGCTATGTCACCCTTATAAGGCTCAAATCCATTAAATATATGATTCATTATACCATTTCCTTTGGTGTCCGTCAAAAACTCAGATCTATAACCTATAAGTCCCCTTGCAGGAATTTTGAACTCAAGCCGCATATAGCCCTGCTGTGAGGAGTGCATGTTAACCATTTCTGCTTTTCTTGCTCCAAGTTTCTCCATAACCACGCCCATATAATCCTCAGGTACGTCAATAATCAAGTATTCTATAGGCTCAAGTCTTTCGCCGTCATCTTCCTTATATATAACTGTAGGCTTTGAAACCTGAAATTCATACCCCTGCCTTCTCATGGTTTCTATGAGGATTGAAAGATGAAGCTCACCTCTTCCTGATATTTTGAAGGAATCCGCAGTATCGGTTTCTTCAACCCTTAAGCTTACGTTTGTTTCCGGTTCCTTGAAAAGGCGGTCACGTAAATGCCTTGAGGTTACAAAGGTTCCTTCACGCCCGGCAAAGGGGCTGTTGTTAACGCTGAAAGTCATTGATATTGTAGGCTCATCAATATCTATAAAGGGTAGAGGCTCTGGCGCTGAAGGGTCACAAACGGTTTCACCGATTGTAATACTTCCTATACCTGATACCGCTATGATATCTCCCATCGTGGCTGAGGATGCTTCTATTCTCTTTAGACCACTGAAAACATATAATCTGCTTATCTTGACGTTCTCCAAAGTACCGTCCTTCTTGCACAAAACAGCCTGTTGGCCTGCTTTTACAGTGCCTCTTTCAACCCTGCCGACTCCAATTCTTCCTACGTATTCATCATAGTCTATATTTGACACCAGAAATTGCAGCGGTTCGTCAAATGAACCCTTCGGAGGAGGAACGTTTTCAATTATTGTTTCAAACAAAGGTTCAAGAGATTCAGGAGTGTCACCCAAATTCTTGACAGCATAACCTTCCCTTGAGGAAGCATAGACTATAGGAAAATCCAATTGGTCATCATCTGCTCCAAGCTCAATAAAGAGCTCCAAAACTTCATCCAGAACTTCAAGAGGTCTGGCCTCAGGTCTGTCAATTTTATTTATTACAACAATAGGCTTTAAGCTAAGCTGAAGTGCCTTTCTGAGCACAAATCTCGTCTGGGGCATAGTACCTTCAAAGGAGTCTACCAGAAGAAGAACGCTGTCAACCATTTTAAGAACGCGCTCCACTTCACCGCCGAAGTCAGCATGTCCGGGAGTATCAACAATATTAATCTTGATATCTTTATAGGAAACTGCAGTATTCTTTGAAAGGATGGTTATTCCTCTTTCTCTTTCCAGGTCGTTCGAATCCATAACCCTTTCCTGGACTTGTTCGTTTTCCCTGAAAATACCACTCTGCCTTAACATTCCGTCAACAAGAGTTGTTTTGCCATGATCAACATGGGCAATAATGGCAATGTTTCTTATGTTGTTTCTAATTGTATCCACAAAAATCTCCTTTAACCAAAAAAATATTTCAAAATTCACATAACCATTCTAAAGTATGTAATTACAGCTTGTCAATAAAAGCTTCAATTGACAAAAAAAAATATTAATTCAGTATTGATTTTTATTAGTTTGTATAAAATAATAAAATATACAAAAAAAATATTATTATTTTGATAAATTATTGATAAATATGGAGCTATGTGTTATACTACTTAACGAAAATACGCACGGAGCTTGATTTATGAAATAGTGCCGTTTGGTTCTTCATAAATATGAGAGCTTCGGAGGTATAAAACTATCGGAGGTGTTCGAATGTCAGTTATATCAATGAAACAATTACTTGAAGCAGGTGTTCACTTTGGTCATCAGACCAGAAGGTGGAACCCGAAAATGGCTGAGTACATTTTCACTGAAAGAAACGGTATTTATATTATCGATCTGCAGAAGACAGTGAAAAAAGTGGAAGAGGCCTATTATTTTATCAGGGAAGTCGCTATGAGCGGCCAGAGTGTACTTTTTGTAGGTACAAAGAAACAGGCTCAGGATTCAATCAAGGAAGAAGCCGAAAGAGCTGACCAGTATTTTGTTAACGCAAGATGGTTGGGTGGAATGCTCACAAACTTTAAAACAATCCGTAAGAGGATTGACAGGTTAAAAGAGTTGATGCAGATGGAGAATGACGGAGTATTTGAAGTACTTCCCAAGAAGGAAGTTATTAAGCTAAAAGGTGAGATGGAAAAACTCGAAAAATACCTTGGTGGCATAAAGAATATGAAGGGTGTTCCCGGAGCATTGTTTGTAGTTGACCCAAGGAAGGAAAGAATTGCAATATTGGAAGCAAGAAAGCTTGGAATACCTGTAGTAGCTATTGTTGATACAAATTGTGACCCTGATGAGGTTGATTATGTTATTCCGGGAAATGATGATGCAATAAGGGCTGTAAAGCTTATAGCTGCAAAGGTTGCGGATGCAATAATTGAAGGAAGACAGGGAGAACAGTTGTCTGTTGCCCAATCAGTTGAAGAAGAAGTAGCAGAGGAAGAAGTTGCTGCAGAAGCATAATAATTTGATCGGGCTTCAGACTGTTAATGGCTGAAGCCCGGTTTTAAGAACAGGAAAAGACTGTTATTAATATGATTAAT
>JAAZCB010000117.1 GCA_012513545.1 Clostridiaceae bacterium | reverse complement strand
GGTATATTGAAGGTCAAGACAGAAATCAAATAATACTGTTTCCAGAAAGTATCGACGATTATATAAGTGGTAGCAACCCTGTCCGTTTGATCGATGTATATGTCGATCAGCTTGACTTAGAGAAACTTGGTTTTAAAAGAGCTGCTAGTCCGACTATGGGGAGACCTCCCTACAACCCTAAGTATTTACTCAAACTATACATTTATGGATATTTAAACAGGATCCGTTCATCTAGGAGACTTGAACATGAGGCTGCAAGGAACATTGAAGTAATATGGCTTCTAAGAAAGCTGAAACCTGACTTTAAGACCATCGCCGATTTCCGGAAAGATAATAAAAAGGCTCTCAAGGCAGTATTTAGGGATTTTACTAAACTGTGTGATGAGTGGGGATTGTTCGGTAAAGAGTTGGTGGCTATTGACGGCTCTAAGTTCCGTGCGTGTAATTCTAAACGGAACAACTACAGTGAGAAGAAACTTGAACGGCATATCAAATACATTGATGAAAAGATAGATAAATATATACAGGACTTGGACGAAGGTGATGCCACTGAGATCTACGACAGAAAGCCTGATGCGGAAGAAATTAAAGAAAAATTGCAGGAACTGAGAAACCGCAAGCAAAAGTACGAAAAATACAAAGAGCAGCTTGAGAAAACCGGTGAAAATGAGATTTCAACCACAGATCCAGATGCGCGACTTATGTGCAACAACAATAACAATGTTGAAGTAAGCTATAACGTACAAACAACGGTAGATGCCCAACATAAGCTTATTGCAGATTTTAAAGTAACCCAAAAGCCAAATGATCTGGGTGAGCTTGATAATATGGCACTAAGAGCAAAGAAACTTTTTGGAGATAAGGAATTTGAAGTACTAGCAGATAAAGGATATTACAAAGCAGAAGATCTTAAGAAATGCGTAGATAATGGGATAACACCATATGTAACAAAGCAGATCTATTCAAATGGAACAGGAGATAAAGATTTTTACTCAGATAAATTTAACTTTGATAAAGAGAAAAGGGTGTATATCTGCCCTGCTGGAAAAGAGCTCTATTACTACAGGGACAGAAAAAAAGGTGGCAAAGTAATAGGTCAAGAGTATAGAAACTATGACGTCTGCAAAGGTTGTGAGTTTAAGAGCCGCTGTACTAAGAGCAAAAAGGGAAGGTCAATATGTAGGCATGTCGACCAGGATTTTCTGGATACAATTGATTTGCAGACAGAATTAAACATGGATAAGTATATGCTCCGCCAAATGATAGTGGAACACCCATTTGGTACAATAAAGCGAAATTGGGGAGCTTATTACTTTCTAACAAAGAGAAAAATCTCTGTAACAGCAGAGGTCTCATTGTCGTTTCTGGCTTATAACATGAGACGGGCAATGAGTATACTCGGAAGTGATGAAATAATAAGACGATTGAGAGTAAGAATGAAACCGGTACTGATATAAGGTACCGGCTTCAATAGTATTTTTGAATTCAGGGTTAAAATACTAAGTTTTTGACAAAAAACAGGTATGAGATAGTTCAAGGACGGAGTATAGATTTACTTTTCGCACAATCTG
>JAAZCB010001417.1 GCA_012513545.1 Clostridiaceae bacterium | reverse complement strand
TTCCATTTACTCTCATGCTTCCAACTACGGCAGTAATCTTCATTTACCATACCTTCCTTCATCTAGAAGTATCTCGAAAATATTAACCGGCAACTACATCCTGACGTTCCCCGCCTGCATCAGGCAGAAGACCGTACCTTTCAGTCCAAAGTGTTTTGTATTTTACCGCCTCAGAATGAATACTATCGAATTTTTCAGGAATAGACTTAATTACTTTGCCAGGCACTCCTGCTACTAAAGAGTGGGGCGGAATTACTTGATTTGCAGTAACCACAGCACCTGCAGCGATAATGCTTCCCCTGCCGATTACCGCTCCATTCATAATAACAGCTCCCATACCAACCAGACAATGATCCCCTATAGTGCATCCATGCAAAACGGCATTGTGCCCAATCCCTACGAAATCGCCAAGGATCGTAGGAAAATCATATCCTACATGAACAACACTGCCATCCTGTATGCTGCAATAGCTGCCTATCTCGATTTGATTAATGTCACCACGCAATACCGCATTATACCAGACACTGCTAAATTCATTAATGGTAACATTCCCAATTAAGCAGGCACCTTCAGCAATAAACGTTTTCGTGTCCAAAATTGGTTGATTTCCTTCAAATTCTTTGATCACAACACATCCTTTGATCACAACACATCCTCCTTTATGATGTTTTGTTTGAATTGAATGAAATGGTTTTGAAGTGTCAAAGGGCACCAACAATTTTATGCGGAACATACAATTCCTCAAGGTAAGCGACATCATCTGCCGTAAGTTTCACGTCGAAAGCGCCAACAGCGTCGTCAAAATACTTTGCCTTGGTTGCACCGATTATGGGCGAAGTAACTCCCTTTGCAAGTTGCCATGCAAGAGAAATTTGTGTCATTGTAGCTCCATACTTCTCTGCAAGTTCATTTACACGAAGCACGATGGCATAGTCAGTACCTTGTGTGCTATCGTATTTTTTAATTGCTGTTCTATCAGTTTGGCTGCGATTCGTATCAGCCTTCCACTCAAGTCGGGAGAGCCTGCCTGAAGCAAGTGGGCTATAAGGAGTGAGTGCAACATTCTGTTGTCTGCAAATGGGGATCAGTTCCCGCTCATCTTCACGGTAAAGTAAATTATAGTGATTCTGCATGGAGATAAAAGGCGTCCAGCCGTTCTTTTCGGCGGCAATCTGCATATTATAAAACTGATAGCCATACATTGCTGAAGCGCCAAGGGCCCGCACCTTGCCTACCTTAACAAGGCTGTCAAGAGCTTCCATCGTTTCCTCTATCGGAGTATCATAGTCGAAGCGGTGGATAATATACAAATCAACATAATCTGTACCAAGTCGTCTTAGGGAGCCTTCGATCTCACTCAGTATCGCTTTCCTTGAAAGTTTCCCCATGTTATAGTAAACCTTGGTCGCTATAACTACCTTGTCACGTGCTACATTTTTCTTGATTGCGCGACCGAGATACTCTTCACTGCTACCGCCTGAATAGATATTTGCCGTATCAAAAAAATTGATATCCAAATCAAGAGCACGTTTGACAAGTGTTTCGCTCTCCTCAGGGTTCAATGTCCATGCGTGCATATTGCTTGCAGGGGCGCCAAAGCTCATGCAGCCTACGCAAAGACGTGAGACCTGAAGATTTGAATTACCGAGTTTTGCATACTCCATATTCTCCCATTCCTTTCACTAAAAATACTTTATTTAACAAGCTATGCTGCTCCTTCAACTATAACTCAGAATGAGTTAGTTATTAAAACTATTGCAAATGCCATGCCAACAAATATTATGGCCTGGGATTGATGTCTTACATGTAATTTTATAGCTCTGCGGTAAGATTATATTCCTCCTTGTTCATAATATAGATGAATTTAACAATACTGTTTCGCAAGAAAACTACCGCTAGGAAGAGGCCATAACATTGAGAGTGCCAGTATCAGGGTATTATGATAGGCTGTTTTCCATAAGCTTTATTTTTAGGTTGTTATGCTGAGATTACTTTGTTTTTCCTTCCTTCCATATAAAAAGTAGTAAAAAACAATATCTGCAAGTATCACTATAGTCACTATTAAATATAAATTACGCCATCCTATGTATGGAATGAGTGATCCAAATAAATATGGACCCATGCCATATCCTGATTCATAAAAAAGATAATAAGTAGCCATCGCTGATCCAAATCTGTAGGGCTGCGTTCCCTTTAATGCTATTGCCTGAGCACAGGAATGAAAATTGCCATAACCTAAACCAACTAAAACAGCGGCTAATAATAAAATAATTCCATTACTGGCCTGACTATACACAAGTATGCCGTCTGCGAAAATTAAAAGGGAAGGATATATCACAGAATTTGCGCCTTTAGCATCAAGTAAACGGCCGGAATAAGGCCTGGAGAACAAGATCGCAATAGCATATACAGGGAAAAAGAAGCTGGCAGCTTTTACTAAATTGATCTGCGCAGCATAGACTGACAAAAAAGGTCCTACAACTGAATAACCAATACCAACCACCAATGAAACTAACGCAATTGGGATCGCCGTAAATTCAATAAAATTAGATAGCTGGAATTTTTTTGCAGTATTTTTTTCAATTGGATCAACTACTGTTTGAACCGGTTGAATAACAGTAAATGAAAGCGCCAGACTAATGGCAGCTAATAAGGCAGCACAAACAAATATAACAGTAAAATTTGCATAATGGTGTTGATGCCGATTTAAAAAGACAGAAAGCTGACGGAATTGCCTGACCGTAAATTGCTGGATATAATAACCATATCTTAAAGAAAGGAAAGACG
>JAAZCB010001416.1 GCA_012513545.1 Clostridiaceae bacterium | reverse complement strand
CTGTCAGAAGCAATACTCTTACTGTCACCCAGAATATCCTCAGGAAGTATTTCCTGACACCTTTAAAAAATTCTCTCCCGGATAACTCTTTTTCCTCTAAAGTCCTGTTTAAAGAATACATTGTTCCGGACATAAAAAAACCCACTAACAGTGCAATAGTTACAAGTGCCGTCAAGCCATAGAGAACATTCCTCACATTAAAAAGAAAACCAAATATAAGCTGAACAAAGTGTATTATGCTATTGAGGATGTTTCCTGAACTAAAGTATGAAAACCCCGAAACCAGAGGAAAAATAAAATTATATTCAATCCAACAGTAAACCAGCATTATAACACTTATAACAATAGTGAAACCAGGCCTTCTTATAAAAGGCCTTATCGTTTCGGAAAACTCCTTCATATTAAAAACCTTCTCCCATAATCTTTAAATATTCGTCAAAAACTTATCAATTTACATCTTTCATGCTCATGGAAATCCTTTTCCTGGCTACGTCTACATCAAGGATTTTAACCTTTACGATATCACCGACAGAAACAACCTCCATGGGGTTTTTTACAAATTTGTTGCTTAGTTCCGATACATGAACAAGGCCATCCTGATGGACACCAATATCCACAAACGCACCAAAATCTGCAACATTTCTTACAGTACCTGAAAGCACCATTCCAGGCCTCAGGTCTTCGAGGTGCATAACATCGCTTAGAAGAACAGGTTTGGGCAGTTCATCCCTGGGATCCCGACCGGGCTTTAAAAGTTCATTGATAATGTCCCTCAGCGTAGGAACACCAATTCCTATTTCTTCGGCTACAGTCGCAATACCCCTCTTATCAACTTCCTTCTTTAGATTTATAAGCCTTTTCTGCCTCACATCCTCAAGACTGTAATTCATGATTTCAAGAAGCTTAACAGCCGCATCATATGACTCTGGGTGAACAGAGGTATTGTCCAGCACATTCGCTCCTTCAGGAATCCTAAGGAAACAGGCACATTGTTCAAATGCCTTGTCCCCAAGCTTCTTGACCTTCTTAAGCTGCTTTCTACCGGTAAACTTTCCGTTTGTCTCCCGGTACTCAACAATATTCCGTGCAATAGCAGAATTAACTCCTGAAATATATGATAAGAGAGAAGGCGATGCAGTATTAAGGTCTACACCGACACTATTAACGCAGTCTTCGACTACTCCCCCAAGTGTCTCTCCAAGCCGTTTCTGGTTCATATCATGCTGATACTGTCCTACTCCTATTGATTTCGGATCTATCTTTACAAGCTCAGCAAGTGGGTCCTGAAGCCTTCTGGCAATTGAAACCGCGCTCCTTAGTGCAACATCAAAATCAGGAAATTCTTCTGCCCCAAGCTTTGACGCTGAATAGACCGAAGCCCCGGATTCACTGACTACCATATAGAAAACCTTCCTGTCAATCTCCTTTAAAAGCTCTGCAACAAATATCTCAGATTCCTTTGAAGCCGTTCCGTTTCCTATTGATATAATATCAATTTTATGCTTGTCTATAAGGAATTTTACTACCTTCTTTGCTTCCTCAACCTTATTCTGTGGAGGAGTGGGATATATCACCAGTGTATCAAGCACCTTCCCTGTACCGTCTACAACAGCAAGCTTGCATCCTGTTCTGTAGGCAGGGTCAAGTCCCAGAACAACCTTGTCCTTCACAGGAGGCTGTAAAAGAAGATTTTTCAGGTTTGCGGAAAAAACCTTCATAGCCTGTTCCTGTGCTGCTTCGGTAAGCTCATTTCTTATCTCTCTTTCAACAGATGGAAATATCAGCCGTTCATAAGAATCCTCCAAAGCCTTTTCAACATACTCTGCAGTGATTGAACGGGGCTTTTTTATGCATTCAGATTTTAAGTAGCCAATTATCTGTTCGGAAGGAACATCAATTTTGACCTGCAGGAATTCTTCCTTTTCCCCCCTGTTTACAGCCAATATTCTGTGGTTTGCAATTTTAGATACAGGCTCTTTGAAATCATAATACATTCTGTAGACCGAATCCTCTTCTTTTTTAGCCTTGGACACAACCGTACCGTACTTAACAAACATATCCCTTATGGCTTTTCTGAACTCCGCATTGTCGGATATGTCCTCAGCAATT
>JAAZCB010001415.1 GCA_012513545.1 Clostridiaceae bacterium | reverse complement strand
CAAAGAGAACACCAATGATATAAATACCGGCCACGAGTCCAGTTTGACTTGGTGAGGTTTGATAATGATCTGCTGCATACACTGCAATCGTTACAAGTGGCATAAAATGCGCAAGTAATAGTAAGAAGTTAGCTATTGTATCAATAAGGAAATCCTTGGTCCATAATTTAGATTCATTCATTTCTTACCCTCTTTTTTAAAACTAAGCTGCATGACGTTACTCTATTTATTAGCTGTTCCAGACAGCCTGTGTGAATACTAGTGTATAGTATAAAAAAACAGGGAAATACCCAATCACTACACAACTGCTAGCGAATCCGATTTCCATGCAGAGATTTTTCAGATAGACTCTGCTCCTCAGATTAGTATCTATTACCTATGGTTATCAACTTTGAGCTCCTTAAGATTACGAATTTGTACTCCTTGCGTCATGTTTGTTTATACAGAATATGGTTAAAGCGATGATCAGAAAGATAAAACAAAACAGGAACGCCGATTTAAAACCAGATGCGGTAATGTAATTGTCCATCACAGGTGCTTTAGAGATGATTAAGCCCATAACCTGCTGAAAGACAGCCCCACCAACAAATGCGAAGAAGTTTATTATGCCTGAAGCAGTGCCGTACATGCTTATATCAACAATCTCTTTTAAATACGGCCATTGCAAAACCGTACTGTAACCGAAGCTGCCAAACAAAAACATAAATAAGATAAGGGAACCCCGCGGCATGACATCAGTAAAAAATACCAGCGGTATTAGAAGCAGAATCATACTCAAAACCCCTGCCGTCACCAGTTTCTTTTTTGATACAGCAACCTTATCGGTAATTAAACCAATGAGAGAGTACCTATGATAACTCCAATCGCTATTAACATCACCAAATTGCCGACTTGCTGTTGATTTAAATGATATACATTTATTAAATAAGGACCTAGCCAGAGCCCATGCAAAGCTGATAAGGTACCCACCCAGCTGAACACCAGCAAGGCGAGAGTCCAAAATTCTCTCTTTTTAATTAAAGCCTTAAGCACCTTTGGAATGCTTATTTCCAACAATGATTCATTAACGGCTTTTGGAATCGGATAGGAAACGGCCCCTCCGATCTCTTCTGGCTTGTCACGGACCAGGATATAAAATAAGGCTGCAACCAAAAGTGTAATAAGACCGATGGTGACCATAGAGTTCCGCCAACCGATCACTGTCATCATTTTAACCAGCGGTGCCGAAGCTACCAGTGATCCGAAACTACCAAAAGATAGGATTAAGGCTACATAAGTGGCATATTCGCTTAACCTGAACCATTTAGTTATTAGAAGCATGGCAGATATATAAATAAACGCCAAACCCAAGCCCATTATAAATCGTGCCACCAAAGCCATATAAAAATTATTACTTAAACCGAATAGCAAAGAACCGATTCCTGCTACAAATAGGAACACAGAAGTGGTTTTACGAGGACCCCAGTGGTCAGCCATCCATCCAGATGGCAACTGGAAAATTGCATAAGCATAAAAATACATAGAACCAAATAGTCCTACCTGTGCCGGATTGATGCCAAATTCTGCTGATAGATCCGGAGCCATTACGGCACTTGAAATACGATGAAAAAAGACTAAAAAATAAGCTGCTGCTGCAATTCCAAAGACCACATATCGATAGCGCTCTGTTTTATGAATCACAGCCGGGGCTCCCTGTTAATGGACAAAATTATTCCTCCCAAACTGAATATCCGGACTTCTTTAATACCATGTACACCAGCATGTTAAAAGAAAACAAGTTAAATTTTCTTGTCATTCTGGGAGTTGATGATATGCGAATAAGGCTGGTCGGTCCAGACCAGCCTTATTATAATACACTTATTCTATTGATATAAATATATAGAGTTATATTCCTTCAAAATATGTTTATTTTTCCTGCTAAAAACAATTCAGATTTTTATTGATACCGAAGACGGTTAGCGTCCGGCTTTTTTTTCTTATGATATTAACTGCACCATAATTCTGCCTGATAGAAAAGAGGTTGTCCAAAGGTATATTCATCAGACTAGAAAGAATAACACGGTTTACCCCTCCATGGGCAACGATCGCAATATTTCCATCAGATTTTTCAATAATCTCATTAAAGATTGGAAGAACCCTTTCCTGTACATCTAAAAAGCTTTCTCCTTCCGGAGGACGATATTTTACAATATCCTTACCCCGCGCTGCAAATCCATCCGGGTCACACTCACGTATTTCTTGAAAACTTTTCCCTTCCCATGTGCCCATGTTAATTTCTCTTAATGCCGTTAAAAATATCGGTTGAAGCTGACATCTTTGGGCTATCAATAGAGCTGTTTGTGCAGCTCTTTTCAAATCACTGCTGTATACACACCTTATGTTCTGGTCTTGCATATTGCAGGCCAGCTGTTCCGCCTGCTGTCTGCCCGCAATGCTTAAATCCGGATCCGACTGACCCAGATAACGTCTTTGCTTATCCTCCAGGACAGGTTCTGTATGTCTGATCAAAAAAATAATCTTTTCCATACCTTAACCCACTACTATTTCATCTTTTTTAAGCTATTCGTAAAGTTTAATGATTCTGTCATTGATACCATACTGCTCCAATTCCTGTAAAATTGACTTGAGAGCTGTATAAGTACTGATCAGTATCTTTTCTACGTACCCTTCCTGGATATCCTTAATATTGAATTTATCTATCGGTATACCTCTAATTTTTGACATTTGTTTTTGGGGATCGTTGTCATAATATTTGACAATATTTTTCTTGCCTAAATTTGTCATCCCAAATAGTTTGGCTGTATGATTCCCCACTCCCCATACAGCCAGCTTAAGGTTATCGTTAATTCTATCGACCGCAGCAGCTACTTCTTTATATCTTAAAGCACTGTCATTAATATAGGCATCGAAGTATTGTCGTGAATTTATTACAGGTTTAAAACTCCATTGGATATTCTTTCTTTTTTCCCATAAGGTCATAATGGCTGGTTTTCCAGACGGACACTTATCGTACAAATAATAATTCATAAAGAATTGAATCGGGGTATATTCCAACCTCTTCATTAAGTTGCTCAGACTTTCAGTGGTAAAATGATTGATATGTTCATCACAGAAGTGGCCAAAAGGCTCATCTGCATATTTGCAATCCAAAACTGGCACTTCTATAAAAATATATCGGCTGCTGATTGAAGAAACCTTTTTCATGAAATCCATTGGATCGATTACATGCTCCAATACATGCGACAGGAATACTAAATCATATTGCGTATTCGGATATTCAGTAATATACGCGTCAAACATCCCCGTATAAAGATCAATCCCATAAACTTTTTTTGCTGTTTCCTTATTATTTACTGAGGGGTCAACCCCAAAAACCTTACATCCGGATTCTTTAAACAAACTCAGGCCAAAACCGGTTGAAGCACCAATATCCAAAACGCTTCGTACTTCACTTATGTTATCATATACGAATTTGTATTGAGTTTTTGCCCTTCGTATATAATCCTTTCTTTCAATAAAACCATCTGCAGATCTTACAGCTTCGAATTTTGATAAGCTGGTGTATATATCTTCTAATTTTTTTTTGTTAAAAGGATTAGCTACGAAAATAAACCCACAGTTATTGCATATGTGTATTTTTTGAACGTAATCATGATTTAGTCCGATTAAATTCACAAAATGCATCAAGTAAATCTCTTCTGTAGGAGAACCGCAAATACTGCAATTAGATATCGTGAATTCTTTGCCCATATTTCTTTCTTCCTTAAACTACAACTATTGGGCAATAATCAAAGAAACATTTATTATTACCCAGCTCAGATTTAATTTGGGTTAAATCGGCCTATAAAATAACCCATTAACAGCACTTTCCCGGCAACAAGTAATATCCCATAAAATCCTCAATTCATTTATCTTCCAGCAGCATCTCAACTTCAGCCATTTTTCCTTTAACCAACTCTTCCGGCAGGTAAACCAAGCCACAAAGCGGACATCGCAATAAATCTGCGTTCAGACTAAAGCCTAAATACTTTAAAACTGTTTTACGCGGCTCAAGCTTCAAGTTGCATTTATAGCATATCAGGTTAGGTTCATCATTCATATAAAGTGTTCCTTTCTTTGCATATAAAGAAGAAAATGAAAAAGATATTTTAAAATGGTTTTTATAGGCAGTACTTTTTGAATCCTATAAGCCTACCCTCGCTCATCAGTGTCATTTTCTTCAATAATAATCCTGTGATAATAAACACTTTGTATATTATAAATATCATCACTTTCATGCGTATATTGAACCCAAAAGGTAAGCTTGCCTTGAACCGAATGCGCAGTATATACGTGGTTCGATGTATTAAAAACCCGATTCCCGCTTTTCTCGGCTGAATATATTACTTTTTGGATGTTTTCTTCGTGAATAAGTTCACGATTCATTTTTTCCTTCAATTCCGGAGAAACCGAAAGTTTTATTGAGCTGTGCGGTTCTGGTTTTTCAATAAATTCACTATCCATAAATTCTTTCATTAGCGTTTTTTTCAATAAGATCCGGCTCGCCCGGCGAGAAGTTAAATCAGATGGATTACGCCGGCTGCGGTCTTTTTCTCCCTCAAAAAATAGTATATCCAAAATATGCCTTGACGTCTTATTCTGAATTGCAAAGGTATCCCGGCAGTTTGTGCAATAGGTGATAAATTCCGAATCTCCCATCGCTATATTTTGCTCACCAATAAGTGTGAAGAGTTCACGATTAGTAGTATAAATCAGACCTCCAAAGCCACAGCACCTTGCCTTCTCTCCTGCCGACGGAAGTTCCTTAATATCATATCCCGCTTTCCTCACAAGCTTACGGATATTATTTTGAACTTCTTTATCATATTTGCTTGAACAGGGATCAAATATTGACACCACCGTATCCCTGGACGCATTTTGGGGGTATTTTTCAGCCATTATATTCCAAAGAGAAACAATTTTAATCTCGGGCAGGTGAGACTGAAACATTTCCTGACAACTTGGGCAGGCTATTACAAAAATCGGCTTGTCATACCCGCTCCAAACAGATCTTATCTCAGAAATAACCTTTTCATGTTCTTCTTCATTTCCTGCCCAATAAGCAGGAGCGCCGCAACAATAGAGCATTAAGGCCATTTCCTCAGGGAACACCCTTGTAAGCCAGCGGTATGATTCTGTAACGTAAGCAGGATCAGAAGCACTTATCTGGCAGCCGGGAAAATATACATAACGGCAACGCTCCCTGCCTGCCGATGGAGGAATTAAAAGGGATCCTTCATTATTATTGTGCCACATATCATTAAGGAAATAATCATATTTTGCATCCGGCAATCGTCCATTTTTATGCAATACCTTGCGGCTCTCAAGAGATAAACTCTTTAAATCGACATCAACAGGGCAGACCGACTTGCACAGCCCACATTGTGTGCAAGACATAATTGGCTGTAGTCCTCCTTTTTCGGTAAATGTATTTTTATGAACAGTATTGCCAACTCCTGTAATATATTGTTTAGCGCTTTTTCTATAATACTGGAGCATATCGCACACGTCAGTACAGTTACTGCATGAACAAAGCAGGCACCTTTTCGCCTCTTCCTGCACCTCTTCCTTGGTCCAGGCATTATGGTTCCGGGGCCATGTAATTTCCAGAGGTTCAATATTCCGTACATCAGGGCGGAATGCACAAACATGTTTATTTCCCCTCGAAACATCCATTCTTCCAACCTTGATAAAATTTTCAATCAGATAAGATAATTCAACACCCTGCCGTATTGACATAAGATGGTTTTGTCCCGGATTAAGCATTGAACCTCCAAAGAAAACTCCGTTACGTAGATAGACACCATCCTCACTGCAAACGGCGCCAAATGTATCGCCCGAAGCGCCCGTAGCAACAAGGACAGCATCGAAGTTACTGTCATCCAATTTTTCAACATTTGTGTTGAGCAATATATTCAAGTATTTAAGCTGCGTTACCCTGGCAAGCTCTTCCTCCAACACTTTTTCAGGAAGGATTTTGCTGTCGATATCCCATAATCTGCCACCCAGCTTATTGCTTTTCTCCACAAGTTCTACCGCATATCCGCGTTGGGCCAGTTTTACGCTGCAGCTTAGACCAGTAGCACCGCTTCCGATTATCAAAATCCTTTTTTTCTTTTCGGGGATGTAATAATTTTCTGCAGGTTTATTTCTACTTTGTTCCCAACAATATTTCTCCAGTTCCCGCATAGATATTGGGCTGTCAACTTCTCTACGAACACAAACGTTTTTGCATGGTTCATCACAGATCTGGCAGGTAACACCTGGGAACACCGCATCCCGTATATAGAGCTTATACGCCGCTGAAATAAATCCGGAACATATTTTTTCGATAAAATTACGAACATCCAAGCCTAAAGGGCACTCACAAGCACATGGAGGTTGTTCATCAGCAATACAAACATTCGAGATATTTAACAGCTCATTGATACTCATAGTATGCCTCCATAAACCTTTTGAAACATTTCCCCTGCAATGCTCATCACAGGGGAAATGTTATTGGTGTCTATTCTTCAAAAAGATAATAACACACTTTTAAAATGTGATCACTAATTCTATTTCGCAGCTTTTGTTTAATGCCCGCCACTTTCAATAACCGTCCCAGTGGTAACAATTGGATTCGCTTTTATTTCGTCAAGTGTTTCATACATATCCGGACCCAGATAGAATTTTTCCTGACTCAATTCAATTCCTTTTTCCTTCGCCTCAAGTGCGGCTTTGACTTTTTCAGGTGTGGCCGGCATCGATTGAATACGAACGCCAACCGCATTATAGATCGCATTAATTATCGATACATACCCACCGGACTGAAATGCTTCTGAAGCACCACCTGAACCATATGGCCCTAGTGGTCTCTCTGTTTGCTGATACTCAACCGTAAAATCATCGTCATCCGGTATCATATCAATATAAGGAAAACCAGCGCTTGCAAGCGATGCATGCTTCTTAGGATCAGCATAATTCTCAGAAAGAGCATAACCAATCGAATGCTCCATACCTCCAAATGCCTGGCCGTCGACGGCAAGATAATTGCCTACAACACCTACATCAGCTATACAGTGCATGGCAATAACCTTTGTCTTTCCAGTGGTAACATCAACTTCAACTTCAGTTGCATAGGCAGCGTAAGAATAGTCAACCGAAGGGTCACCATGACCGTCGTTGACATCAATCTGCACGGTTTTAGTACCCTGATGAAAAATGCCGAGATACTTGGTTGGAATTTCTTCGGCTACCATCTCGTCATAAGTGCGAAATGTTCCGTCAGGTTTCCTCATGGCGTTCAACAGCTTTTCTGCAGCATCTTTGATAGCATTTCCAACCATAAAGTGGGAACGACTTCCTGCAGCAATTCCTGAATTTGGGCACAGCGATGAGTCGTTTCCTACATTTTTGACCTGGTCAGGTTTAATCTTTAGCGGTTTAAGCGCTTCAAGAGTATGGACAAGAATACCTATATCGCCGCCCTGCCCAATATCTTCCCAGGTATTGTAGTTGGTTATACTACCGTCAGGATTAAGCTCCAGCATAACTTCTGCATGGTCGTTTGGTCCTCCGACAACGTAAGATCCGATTGCAACACCAACACCACGTTTTTTCAGCGGCGTGGATTCCCTCTTGGCTCGCTCGATTAACGCCTCATACTTGGGGCGAAGCTTTTCAATCAACCCGGGCACAGGGTGTACGTCCAAAGTGCTGCCAACGTTGGTGGTATCTCCTTCCCTGAAACAATTCAAGTATCTAATCTCCAGCGGATCCATCCCAATCTTTTCTGCCAGTATATCCATTAGTGATTCAGAAGCGGTCATAGCTTGGGGTGAACCAAAGCCGCGGTACGCTGTACCGAAGGTATGGTTTGAAAATACTCCTTTGGTTAATCCTCTAACGTTTGGAATGGCATACGGCCAGCCAAAAAAGCGGCACGGAACTCTTACAATTATTGACGATTCTGAATAAGCACCTTTATCATATACAGCATCGAAGTCGCCTGCTATTAATTTACCATTCTCATCAGCAGCCATGCGGGCATTAATAAAAATCGGGATACGCTTACCGGTATAACGCATATGCTCCTCATAACTGAAAGTAAGGGTTACAGGCCTGCCACCCAATGCCAATGTTGCTGCTCCCAATAGGGCGGGAAAATGAGGGCAAAATGCATATCCGAAAGAACCCCCGGAAACATTCGCAACAACTCGAACTTTTTCCCTGGGCAGTCCTAAACTTGCGGCAGTTACATCTCTAAACACGTATATCGCATGAGTCTGGACATTGATCGTCACTACACCTTCAGAGTCAACGTAAGCCTGACCTACCTCCGGTTCTATTGGAAAATGCGGCTGGACTTGTGTAGAGAAACTACCTTCTGCTACATAGGGAGCTTTCTCTATTATTTCCCTGGGGTCCTCACCCTTCATAAGCGGTTGATGTACAAAAAGGTTTGGTATACCGGGATGTATTTCCAAGGCGTCATCCGCCAGGGATTCGAGTGCATTCATGTACGCCGGTAACTCCTCAATATTAACTTTAACCAGTTTGGCGGCCTCCCGGGCATGGTGGTGTGAATCTGCTGCTACCAATGCTACGATATCACCGTATTGGTACACTTTTGTAGACGCCAGGATTTCACGTTCATTACCGTCGGCGAGCGAACGAGGCATACCGATCGGATTAATTATGTTATTAGGACCTGTTACGTCTTTGTAGGTAATAACCTTGACTACACCTGGAGCTTTTTCAGCTTCACTGCAGTCAATACCCTTGATATTAGCATGGGAGACACCGGCCATAACAACCGCGAGGTAGAGCATATCATCCGGTGCTTTAGCAGCAAGATCATCACCATATTCACATGCTCCAAGTACTTTGCCAAGTGCCGACGGCCTGGGTAAGTGAGCATTGTAGTAATTATCGTCTTTCAACTGCCAGGCAAGTTCTTCCATGGATTTCTCACCACGTAAAACCCTGGCCGCATCCATTACCGCATCAACAATTTGCTTATAGCCAGTACAACGACATGCATTGCGATTCTTTCTGAACCATTCGCGCACTTCCGAACGAGTAGGATTTGGATTAGAATCTAATAATGCTTTTGCTGAAACAATAAAACCAGGTGTGCAGAACCCGCATTGCAGAGCACCATGGACCATAAATGACAACTGAAGCGGATGCAGATTGTCAGCAACACCCATGCCTTCGATTGTAAACACCTGGCTATAATCGTCAACATTTTTGATCTTTCTAACACAAGAACGTACTAATTTGCCATTAAGAATGACAGAACAAGCACCACACTGGCCTACATTACACCCTATTTTAGTTCCAGTAAGACCAAGCCTGCGAATGACATCCGCCAGAGAATCGTGTTCCGGGTCACAAAAAAACATTCTTTCAACGCCATTTATTATCAGCGCTTTTTTTTGAGTTGCCATTTCTCCAATCACTCCTACATTCTCATTTTTATAATACCGCTTCAATTGTCCGAGTTTACAGATTCATGTATGGATATCCGGACGTTTCATTATTTGGTATAAATATTTTTATTTGAATTTCATCTATGGTATTTTCTGTCAAGTCGACGTATTCGCTCCAGTTAGTTTAATATTTAAATATTACTTTCATAAATTCATTTGTGTCCAAAGAGTTTTCCCTATTTGTATTTTAAACTTCTTAATAAGTCGATATTCCACCATCTACTGCCAGAACTTGACCTGTAATCCAGGATGATTCATCTGATGCTAAAAATATAGCAGCTTTGGCGATATCTTCAGGTTCTCCCAGTCTTCTTAAAGGTATCGCAGCTTCGTAGCTATCTCTTATTTCTTTTTGATCAAGATGAAGAGGCTTCATCAAGTCTGTTTCAACTGGCCCAGGGACAATAACATTGCATCTTATGTTGTTTTCACCATACGCGATTCCTATCGATTTGCTCATAGGAATAATGCCGCCTTTAGCAGCGGAATAAGCTGCAGGGCCTGGCGTGGGGTTTTTAGCTCCAAATGGTCCTATTCCCTGACCACCAATAATTCCGGCTGTTGAAGAAGTGTTAATGATGGATCCTTTGCCGTTTTTTAGCATTTCAGGGATGGCATGCTTACAACCTAAGAAAACACCCTTAAGATTGACCGCTATTTGTTGATCAAAAGCTTCTTCAGGAACAGTTGCTATTTTGCCTGAGTCTCCTATCGGACGAGAACTAATTCCAGCGTTATTAAAGAGCACATCAAGCTTTCCGAATGTATCTACCGCGAATTTAACCATTGCCTTTACTTCATCTTCTTTTGAAACATCTACTCTAACAAACTCTGCAATTAAACCCTCTTTTTTAATTTCATCTACTGTTTGACGGCCTGCATTTTCATTAAAGTCTGCAACCACAACTTTTGCTCCTTCACGAGCAAAAAGTAATGCTGCAGCTTTTCCCATTCCATTGCCCGACCCAGTTATGATACATACCTTGTCCTTTAGTCTCATAAGTAATATCCTCCTAGACTTCGCTTTTATCTTTATTAACATCGACAATGTTATTGTAAATATGCAAAAATTGTTCCAACTCCAGGTTATACACTCATGGAATTTTCAACAGGTGGCAATAGTAGCGAAGAATATAGCAGTTTAAGGTTATTTGTTGAAAATTTATTGATTTCCTAGATTTTTAGACATATCATGTTTTGTAAGTTGCATAGTCGTAGAATAGATCATGTAAATTTGAGGTAATTAAAATTGAAGAATAACTCCCCCCGTGGTTTCCACCATGCATTTTTGATTGTAGTTGCATGTTGTGTAATGGCATTACCGTCGACAATAGCTTTCAATTGTTCGGGCATTTTTTTGATTCCGGTTACCCGGGATTTAGGAATCTCAAGCGGAGTATTTTCTATTTTTATAGCGATCCAATCGGTATCCCAGGCACTGCTGTTCCCTATCACAGGGAATATTATGGCCAGGACCAATTCCCGTATTCTACTATCAGCTTGTGTCATGATCTGTGCCATAGCATTAGGCGCGCTGTCAACTTTTACGTCTGTTATCCAATTCTATATTGCTGCCGTGTTTTTAGGACTAACAGGACCGTTGATTATGGTTGGCATGCCTACGCTTATATACCGTTGGTTTAGTGTACAAAATGGATTTTATATCGGTCTTTGCTCTGCTTTTACAGGTATAGGTGCTATTGTTTTAAATCCATTAGGCGGGTATATCATTACAAATTATGGCTGGAGAATAGCATACCTGGTTTTTGCAGCGATTATTGCTTTTATTGTATTCCCGCTGGTTGCTTTGTTTATTAGAGACTACCCCAGTGAAAAAGGCTTAAAACCCTATGGTTACAGAGAAGAAACAACATCTGATAACATAAATCCAGAAGTAGTTACTGGTGTACCCTTCTCAGCAGCAATCAAATCCGCCCCCTTTTTCATACTTGTCATTTTTGCCATTGCATGTGGTTTTTCAAATGCTTTCACCGTACATCTTCCTGCATACGCCGATTCGGTTGGCAAAGACATATCTATCGGAGCAGCCATAGCTTCATTCAGTATGGTTGGTCTGTTGCTGGGGAAGGTAGCCCTGGGTTATTTAAATGACAAAACAGTTATAGGCGCATTGACCGTGTGTGGCTTGTGTGGTTTTACCGGAATCAGTCTCATGATATTTTTAGGACCAGGCATGTCAAATATGCTTTTACTGGGAGCTTTAATATTTGGGATTTGTATTTCTACACCGGCAGTGCAGACTCCCTTATTAGTAAATAAAATATTTGGTATACGTCAATTCACTCAAATCTACTCCATTATCATAATGATATTCAGTCTTTCTCAAGCAGTTGGACAAACCTTGTGGGGCTTTGTCGCCGATGCCATGGGTGGCTCATATTTTATCCCTTTTTTAATTGAAATGGGCCTCGCTATAACCATAATAGTTGCTGGTTCTACGGCGTACAAGGCCAGGAATAAGCTAACCTTTAACTAACTAAGCTGCAATCTGATTATTTAATAATACGAGTCGTATTCGGTTTGCGTGCCGGCGGTGCAGGTACGTCAAATTCGGACTGCTGCCAAGTATCCATCTTTAGTAGCTTTGCCAAATGTTGCAGGAAACAAAGCATCTCCGATAACTGTAACATCATATCCTTTTTCTCCGATTATTTTGGCCAGGCTTGAACCAGTTGATTTTTGCCCCATAGCAAGTATAATAACGCCAGATCTAACAATTATTTCGGATCCGTCATCTTTTTGACAAACTATCTTTTTCCCCTGTATGGATAATACTCTGGTGTCAGTATGGATTTTTGTATTACCTTCAGCCAGTTCTGCTAATAATCTAGTCCGGTGTATGCCTTCTAATCCAAGTGCTACCTCTGGTAACCTCTCAATAATGGTAACTCTGTTGTTATGCTGCTGGAGTAGTAATGCAGTTTCACAGCCGACAATACCTCCCCCGATTATTGTTACTTCTATATTTGTGGGTATTGAAACCTTACTGCTTAGAATATCCCAACATTGCACTGTGAATTGCTTACCTTGTAATTCAGGATCCCAGGGTTTGGATCCGGCTGCAAAAATCACTTTGTCAGGGTTTAATATTTCTACGTCATCAATTGTTATTTCATGTCCAAGATGAATATCCACTCCTACACGCCCTACTTCTTCTGCAAACCAGTTTAAGGCTTTCATGATAACACCCTTGTGAGGGGGAACACATGCAATGTTCATTTGCCCACCGAGTTTGTATTCCTTTTCAAACAACTTTACATTATGCCCACGTTTGGCAGCCGTTATAGCTGCCTGCATACCTGCCAGACCTCCCCCGATTACAAGGACGTTTTTGGCTTGGGGAGTTTTACAAGTTTCAGCTTTTTCATATTCATACCCTACTTTAGGGTTCAATACGCATTCGATAGAGTGTCCTATTTCTAAAGCACCAAAACACCCAACTCCACAGGAAATGCATGGCCTTATTTCATTACTGCGGCCTGATTTTGCTTTATTAGCCCAGTCTGGATCACAAATCAGCTGTCTTGCCATTAAAACGTAATCAGCGATACCATCTGCTATCACCTTATCGCAAAAGTCTGGTTCTTTTAAATTTCCAACTCCCATAACAGGTATGTTCACAGCATTTTTAATATTGGCCACTATACCCAGTCTAGCTCCCTGTGGATACCCCTGTGGTTCCCGTATCTTCGTCAGATCCGTCGTCAACCCAATACTAATATCCAAGAAGTCTGCTCCTGCTTCCTGAAATCGCACTGCAACTTTCCGACAATCCTCCGGTGAAAGTCCATTCTTTACGTATTCCGCACCCGGAATACGTGCCCCGATAATAAAATCCTTTCCACAAGATACTCTTATGCCCTCTATTATTTCCAGCGCAAAGCGCATCCGATTGTCCAAACTTCCACCGTACATATCCGTGCGTTTATTTGTATCCGGCGATAAAAACTGAGAGATTAAATAGCCATGTGCGCAATGTAACTCGACTCCATCACAACCTGCCATCTCGCAATACTTCGCAGCTTGAATAAATTTCAAAACCAAATCTTTGACTTCTGAAGTAGTCAATTCTACTTGGGAACCATTTGCACGATATTTTTTAATGATGATATCTTCTGAATCTACATCAGAAACACAGCGTGGTTCTAGCCCTTCAGTCCGCGTAAAATCTGTTCTTGCTCCGGCATGATATATCTGAGGTATACAAAGAGCTCCGTAAGATTGGACACTACGGGCAAGTCTAGAAAGGTCTTTGACAAATTTAAACCTATCAATTCTGGTTTGATTACTAAGTACCTTTCCATTAGGATCATCTACACAAAATGATCCAGGTATAATAATTCCTGTTCCACCCTT
>JAAZCB010001414.1 GCA_012513545.1 Clostridiaceae bacterium | reverse complement strand
TTTCATTGAATTTGAACGAGTTGAATATACCAAGGGGACTAACCATCTTAAAGAACTGATTGATGTTATAAAAAACAGAAGTGTTATCAAGATTGAGTATCACTCATTCACATCCCCAAGAAGCACCTTCCATATACTACACCCATACCATTTAAAAGAATATCGTAATCGGTGGTTCTTAATCGGATATAACGAACAATTCTCCGACATCAGAACTTATGGACTTGATAGGATAATTAAAATTCAGATTGAGGAAACGTTGAAGTTCAAGGATGTCGGTTTTGATGCCCAGAAGTATTATGAAAATGTGATTGGCATAAGCGTATCGCATGAAGAGCCAGTTGAAATTCATATTGCCTTCTCTGAACTTCAAACACAATATATCCTGAGTCAGCCGTTACATAAAAGTCAGGAATTTGTAAAGAAGCAGGGGAAGAGATTTGTTTATAGATTTAAGTTAGTACCAAATTATGAGTTTTATTCAGTTTTATTAGGTCTGGGGACAGAAACGGAGTTAGTTAAGCCCAAACCTATAAGAACAAATATGGAAAAACTAATTCAGAAGATTGCAAATAATTATGCTTCTAATAAGAACAGCGGGTGAGGGTAGTAAAATCATTTACTGTTTAACACAGCCTTAAATGCTTTCTTATTTTGAAGCAGTGCAAAATCTTTAAAAAGCTCATATGTATCTTCAATAAACGCATAAAACTGCTCTATCAGTTTTTCCGGATTTTCTAATAAATCTTTATTGATTGCCCTCAATTGAGATTCCATAGGTTCATTTGCTCTAACTTTTTTAAATTGTAAAAGGTCAATCTGAATTCCAATTTCGAATTGCTTACCAATTTCGAGTTTAATAAGATAGGGGAAGGTGCTTAAAAAAACATTTAATGCATTCTTTCTTAACTCTTCCGTGTCTTTCCTTTTAAGAATATCAGAGAGTCTGCCAAACAGATTAAAGGTATTAAAAGTCTCTCCCTTTTGGGAGTTACCCTTCCTATCTACGAGTCTATATTTCTGAAGTCCGATATAGTACTGTTCAAGCCGCTTTTCAGTCTTTCCTGAAATCATCTTTAAGCATTCTTCAACAATTCTATCTTTGGACTTATTAAATAGGGAAGCATTAAGAATATCATTTGATAAAGTTAATGCTATGCCGAGTTTACTTTCATTAAAACTTATTGTATAATGAGGGTCTGATAAGACCTCCCGCTCGTGTACCAACCCGAAAGAGTCCCATAGATAATCATGTGGACGCCCCGCCTTTCTTAGATTATATGGGTTATTTGCAATCCTTTTGTCGAATTTATCGAGGAATAATTTAAACTGTGACTTCAGATAGTCTTTATCAATGAGCCCATTGTCTACTAAACTCGAGAAATCAAGAACCTCACCATTCATTTCAAGATAATTTAAAAATTGTTTTATCATGAACCTATCCTTTCCCTTAATTACATGCTGGTCTTCAATACTCTTTAATAGGTTATATGTGTCATCCCAAGTTATATGCCTTAACAGATAATCTTGACACTTATTCCCTTTTTGAATACTTGAAGGGGCAATACCAAATCCATTTTTTTTTGATAAATGTCTGTACAATTGATACTTAGAAACTTCATTATCACCAATTTTTGCTTCTATTAAGATTACATTATTGTTAGTAATTATCCATCCATCAGCCCTATTATCCCCGATAAGATTTAAAATACTTGCAAGCATAGTAGGTTTAACATCTGCCATACCATAGGCAGTAAGTTTATTTAAGTCATTGTCATTTTTTTCTGCACTAACAATAATTTCTTTAATCGCCCTCTTTTCCTTAACGTTGTAGTCCTTTAGGATAATATTGATAATCTCGATGTTTTGTACAAAATCGTCCTTCTTAATCTTTGAAGCATATCTTTGAATGGTTACAATAGTCTTTTGTTTTCCAGCTAATGGTAATTTTGAGGTTGGATTCTGCAAGTCATATTTGATATCTTCGGTTTTATCTAAATTCTCAAGTTGAAATAACTCAGTTACTATTAAGTGTTGTGTTGGTCTTTCGAGGTTACTTAACGTGACTAATAATGCTCGGGTAAGATTATCTTCTAATTGAACAACACTCGCAAGGTCTTTCTCACTTCCACTATTGTAACTCTGGAATATATTAAAGTTTCTTTTCATTCTAACATATAAGTTTGAAATTAGGAATGTTTCTGTAGATATTTTGTCAGCAATTTAATTAAAATATTGATTTCAAATTGACATTCATACTATGTCCTCGAATAGCTCAGCCAAGGGTATTTCATAATAATCCGCCAATATGAATAAGTGCTGTATCCGGAAGAAACCCATATTTTCAATTTTCGATATCGAATTTCTTGACAGGTTAATTTCCTGTGCAACCTGCTCTTGTGTATAACCGGAGTTCACTCTCGTCTCTCGAAAAATGCAAGACAAGTAGGACAAACGTTGACGGTTTTCAGGAGAAATGGAATTTGCATCTATCATAGCAAGATTCTGTTTTTAAATAAATACTGACTTCTTTGCAAACTATACTTGGAATTAATGTGTTCGATAATTCATTTAAACGTTACTTTTCTGTTTAATAACTGGCTGTTATTGTTCCTCTAAGATTTACAATTCAGTTGTAAATCAGCACTTTTAACAAAGAATTAGCTAAAATATCGAAGATTTTTACGAGAAAAGCGGTTATTATTGCCCCGGCAAGGGTATCGTCATCATTAACATACGATTTTCTGATGGAAATTACAGACTTTAAAGGTCTTTGAAGAAGTCTTCTGGGGACAATTTGTAATAATCCAATATTTTAAAAAGGGTTGAAATAGTGAAATATGTTTTCCCACGCTCCATTAGGGAGTAGGAGTTACGGGATATACCCAATTCTGTTTCCAAAAATGAAATCGTGAGATTTCTTTCCTCTCGCAATGTTTCAAGTTTATCCCCAATCTTTCCCAGAAATTCTATATGACTGGGAGAAACAGGCTTTGGTGGTTGATATTTTTGTGACATCATGCCTAAAATTCAAGGCTTTTGCAGCTAAAATAGAAAAAATCCTTGTAAAGATAATATAGTTGCACATAATTATGTATATTCGCACATAATTATGCGCAACGACTATGAAAGCAGGACGCAAATTTTTACAACAAATGGTTTACATATACAAAGGAGAAGACCCCATAGAGTATATGATAATCGTAGAATATGATGCAATTACAAGTCTTCCCATTCGTACTTATATTGTTGAAGTACCACTTCAGTATCTTGCCTTTTTCAAATACCACTTCATTTCAAATTGACCGAATATGAAACACGTTGCTTTATATTGCAGAGTCTCTCTTTCTAATGGTTCACAGACAACAGAGAACCAACGTATCAGGTTGGTAGAATATGCAAACAAGAATAACCTCACGTATGATATATATGAGGAAGAGGAAAGCACAAGGAAAACACGTCCGGTCAAACAGGCACTTCTGGCAAAGCTGAGAAACAAAGAATATGATGCAGTTGTGGTTTATAAGCTGGATAGGTGGGCACGTTCCAGCACTGAACTCATATTGGACACAAAGGAATTAATTGACAAAGGGATTGGGTTTGTGAGCATTTCGGACAATATTGACTTCAGTTCAGCTTCTGGTAGACTATACTTTGCTATTTTATCTGCATTTGCCGAGTTTGAGAGAGAATTAATTCGGGAACGGACACTTGAAGGTCTTCGTAGGGCAAAGATGCAAGGGAAACATCCCGGACGTCCAAAGGGAAGTAAGGACACTAAAAAACGCAGAAAATCTGGTTATATCTTGAGAGAAGCTATAAAACGACAACAGAGTGATAATAAAAAAGGAGTCATTAGAGCGATTGATAATTACATCACTTAATTAGGCACTTAGGAAAGCTTAAATGATAATTTATCCCAAAATGCTAATTTATTTTTCGTATTTTCAACAGTCTATTGAAATCCGATATTTGAATGAGCATTTTACAACTTCAGGCTGGATTTATATTTGACTGTATTAGAGATAGTTTAACTTCTAATTTTGATAAAGAGAAGATTAGTGGATTATTGAAGCAGCTATCATATTTTGATTGTTCATTTGACAATCAAACTTCAAAAAAGGTAGTCGAACCTGACCCGATTTTACTTGTAGCAAATAACATTATTTCCAGAGGACTTCCTACCAGACCCTCACTTGACCTTGAAAAGGGATTCATTTCAAAATATAATTTCGCTGAAATCAATTCACGCAAGTACGAAGAAATTGGAGCAATTGAGCATAAACTTAAAGCCAGTGAGGAACTGGTTAAATTGTTATATCGAGCACTTCATATAATTGAACCATCTCTTACAGGAGAAAGAATTCTAAAAAGAAGCCTTCAATCATGGGAAAGACATCTGGGAAGTGAATATGAAGAAGACTTTTTGTACCGAAAGATTCCCCAGAATATTTCATCTTACTGGGTTCAATTATTTGAATGTCAGCGAGAGTTGGAAAACATACTAAGATTCTCTTCAAGCATTGAAGACGAAGTAGAAAAGTATTTGAATGGAACGGTAAACATATTCAATCAGCAGAGGGTTGATTTCTCTATTGAATTTCCATACCAAATTGCTAATCAGCGTGGAATCATTGTTGAAATTGACGGTAGTCAACATAATGAACCTAATCAGCAGAAGATAGATGCTGATAGAGATAATGCGACTGAAAAGGCAAAATGGAAACGTGCCATTCGTCTTAAAACTAATGAATGGGGACAGTTAAGGGAGAAATTGAAGTTTTTCGCTTCACTGGAAACTGAAGAATACTTCAAAATAATTAAGAATAATTTTGAGAATTCGCTGTTCGAGTTTGCCGAAGGAAAGAAGGCACTTGAACTTGTATTGTCTCCATTTGCAATTGCTCGAATCCAGAAAGTGCTAATTCATTTGCTGATTAATAATCGATTAAGCATTGAAGATGAGGAGTGGAATATTGCTGTTATAGAAAGAGATGTGCCATGTGCTGAAATGGCAATAATGGATTTCTTATCTCTTATTAAGAGCCTATACCTCTTGAAACAAGATTCCATTAATTTACCTAAGTGTAATCTATTTATTGAAAACACCAGATATGCTACTGATAATAAGGCATCTATTGAAAGAAACGGGAAATATAATCTCGTAATAGATATTTCAGTTCTTCAAAGGAGTAGCCTTCTGCCAACCGATAAATTTCAGAATGCTGAGACCTTGGTCACCATTAGGTCATGTCATTCCATAAAGACTAAAAGGAAAATACTCACATCTTCCTTGATTGGATATAAAACATTAGGATACAAGGATAAAAAACGAAATAGCTTTTATGAATATGAAGAGCAGGTAAGAATTCTGGAAAGGTTCATACAAGATATTTTTCGTAAGAAAGGATTCCGTCCCGGACAAGTTGAGATTATCAATAGGGCATTTCAAGATAAAAGTGTTATTGGATTATTACCCACTGGCTCTGGTAAATCGCTTACTTATCAATTAGGGGTTTTGTTACAAGCAGGAATTGCTTTGGTTATCGACCCTATCAAGTCTTTAATGAGAGACCAATATGAAGGACTTTTAAAAAACGGTATTGACTGCGCTGTCTTTATCAATTCATCTCTAAATCAAAAAGGCAGACAATTAGCCACAGAACAGATAATAAATGCAAATACCATGTTTGCATTTGTTTCCCCGGAAAGGCTTCAGGACGAAACATTCAGAAAAAGACTGTTGGAGACTGCCAACAATAATAATTTTTTCAGCTATTGTGTTATTGATGAAGCTCACTGCGTCAGTGAATGGGGACATGATTTTCGCACTTCATATTTAAGATTGGGAGATAATGCCCGGAAATACTGCCTCACTAAAAACAAAACAACAATCCCCTTCTTTGCATTAACTGCAACAGCATCATATGATGTACTGGCAGATGTACAAAGAGAGCTTGGAATTCCTGATGAAGATTCAATAATACGCCTTGAGAAACTGGATAGACCTGAATTGCAGTTCATCATACAAGAGGTAGTAGCTGATATTAAACCTGAGAAAGGACTTAGTTTTGATAATAAGCAAGCGTTGGGAGAAGCTAAACAGGCTGAAATACATAAAATTATCAAGAGAATACCATATAAGTTCAAAGAATTCTTTGATGACGATAACTTGAAGAATTCTGTCAATGATTCAGGCTTTAATATGTATATTGATAATTATGAACCAAATGAGTTCTTTTCAAAGACAGGTGATTACAACAATGCTGGGCTTGTTTTCTGCCCACATCGAAAATGGTATTTTGGCGTTGTGGATAACGCAATCCAAATCAAAAATAAACTGCCTGAATTAGAAATTGGCACTTTTATGGGTGGGAATGGAGAAGAGGAAAGGGATTTGGAAAATGAAAAAAGCCAAGAATTGTTCTTGAACAATGATTATGACCTTCTTGTCGCCACAAAGGCTTTTGGAATGGGTATTGACAAACCGAATATCCGCTATATAATTCATTTTAACTATCCGAGTTCCATTGAGAGTTATTATCAGGAAGTGGGAAGAGCCGGAAGGGATAGGAAACTGGCAGTAGGTGTCGTTTTATTTAACCAACAGGCAATACCAGCATCTGTAAAAACACAAACAGTTACTGAAGAAGGTGAAATTACCGAGGTAATTGAAGAAAACTCCATATCTATTGATAAGGATATCCTGCTTTCTTTTCATCGGTCTAATTTTAAGGGTATAGCAAAGGAGAAAACGATTATCAATGAGCTTCTGACTGAAATAAAATTCCCCACGAAGAGAATAATTAATAATCTTGAAGACCAAATAGTCGAAGAGTTTGGGGAGATTATTCAACTTAGAGTTTTTATAAATGCCAGTGGAAGAAAGGTTCTATATCTAAACCCGAAACTGGGGTCAATATATCTTGACAGAGATAACCTTCCATTTTATACGGGTGACCAAAACCTGAATAATCTCAATGCGGTTGTTGATTTTATTCGAGAATTCATCACCGAATTATGTCCTGCAAACTCAAATCCATTTGATTGGTTGAATCAGTTCACTGAAAGCCATACTCAGGATGGTATTGAAAAACTCCTGCAAAATCCGTCAAAACCCAAAGAATTTATTGTGCAGATTCCTTTTGAAAACAATGAGTATGAGAAAATTACGAGTATTCTAAGACAAAATAGAATTGAAACATCTGAGCGGAAAATAAAAGAAACGATTGAATTCAGCCATGATTTTGAGGACTTTTTAAATAGTATAAGGGGGTTTAATGGAGATACTACCGTTCTCAAATCCCATTATATGAAAGCACGTGGCGAAAAAGAAACTTATAAAGCCATTTATCGACTTTCAATAATTGGAGTTGTTGATGATTATACCATCGATTACAACTCCAAGGTCATCTCAGCACAGGTAAGTCGTAAAGAGACAGGTTATTATACTTCAAAGCTCAGAGATTATTTATCACTTTATAATGGTACTGAAAGAGTTCAGGAAATAATGTCCAGATTGCCATTGTACAAGGGTGATACTGAAATTAAAAAATGCCTTGGGTGCTTGATAAAATTCATTTATGAAGAAATAGCTGAACAAAGAAATATGGCAATAAAAGCCATGGAAGAAGCTTGTAAAATTGGGCTTAACAAGAATGGGAGCACTGATTTTAAGATTTTCATTGATTTATATATGAATTCAAAATATGCCCGTCCAGAATACCTTCCCAGAGATACAGAAAAGGGACTCAAAGCTGATTTTGAAGTTGTAAAAAAGTACATGAATTTTATAAGAACGGATAATGGGGGAGAAATTAATAACCTTAAACATCTTAGAGGTGCGTCAACCATCTTATTAGTTCAACGTCCGGATAATTTCGTTTTTATTCTATTAAAAGCCTTTTCCGTCCTGCTTATTGAAAAAGACGAGGTAGAATTCATTCAAGAAGCACAAACGGACATTATAAGAGGCTTCAAGAAGATTTTTGATATTTCCAGTGTTGATTTCGAGATATTCAATGATTATCTGGATACATATATTAATAGTATTGCAAGTTTTGATAGTGAGGTAGCCAATAAAGTAATTGATATAAAAGATATTATCTTACATGGTTATCACAGTCAATGGCTAATTAGATTTAACTCAAATTTTATTGGAAGTTATGAAGGAACAAATAAACGAACAGTTGGGATTGCTTGAAAAAGAACTATCCCGCCTCAAGGAAGTAACGGACTATATTGATGAAACTAAGAAGAATGCCCAAGAAGTAATAAAGACTCTTGAGAGCATCCAAGCAAACTATTCAACTTACACTGAGAAGATTTTCACAACCTGTTCAAACTCCATCGAGCAATTAAAAAAAGAAACGGAGTTATCAATAAAGGAAGGGGTATTGAGTTTTGATTCAACCGGGAATAAAATCGACCAAACAAATCGAGAGAAGTTAATAGAGACTAAAAAGCTTCTTGAGAACTATCGTAAAACTGTTGAAGCGACTGACAATCTGGTTAAAACTCTTGAAGCAGTAGACTTCCCCTCACGCCTCGATGCAATTGAGGGGAAAGTTAAAGTTAACCGTATTCTGTTAATCATCGCTGTTGTGTTAGGAATTGGGGCGATATTAATCCCAATCCTTATATAAGGTTTTATGGAATAATACTCCCCCAAATAATTCTGGCTGATATTTTTGTCTTAAAAAGCTTGTATCCTCCCATGTAAATCCGGCATCAAATAATCGACCGTTTTTTTTTAAGGAAGCTAATTCAAATTAGCCATGCAAAATGGAATTGCTTAATGATTTTGAGATTTTGTATTTTTAAGGATAATTCACTTCTGAGATTGAAAAATGCTACCTCAAGAGGCAATCAGTAATCCGACTAAGTTTAAGCTTCTATTGGAATTTCAAGCTGTATTCCCCAACGAAACTCCCAAGAGTGTAGAAGAATACTTGCTGGGGGGTAGAAGAGAAATTATTTTGAATGTTGCAGCTTCATTTTTAGGATTTAATAGTCAAAAATCAAATTTTGAAAATCCCAAGGAAGTCTTGAGGATGTTTTTCAGAGAAGAGAACAGTAAAATAGCTAATGAGATTTATAACAGAATTAAGGAATTAGAGAAAAATGGGAAAGAAGTATTAATCCTTAATACTTATTGCAATTTAAAATTGTTTGAAATCTTTTTTCGAATTGAAACTGATAAAGATGCTACCCAAACTGAAGAAGAGTTTGAAATTAATCTGTTTAAAGCACTTTTGGTATTGAATTCAGGATTTACACGAAAACAATCAATCGCATCACAATCCACAAAAGATTTGGATAGAGAGTTACGCTTCTCAATGTTGATGTTTTGCTCATCTTATCCTATATCTGATAAAGTGAATTACAACCTCAGTGAAACATGGATTACTCAATGCTTTAAATCAATATTACTATTTCAGTTCTTACAGAGTAATGAGAAGACGAAAAATCTACTTTCCGAGCTTCTTACTTACTTTGATTGCACCACATGGAGAGAGTATTTAAAACGAATTTTGCCATTAACTACTTCGTTCATTAAAAAGAAATTTGAGGGTCACACAGATATAACTGTTGAATATAATGACCATTTTAAACAGAATTGCGCCTTCATTGAAAAACTTATTGTTGATGAAGAAGATGAATTTGAAGCACCTGATTTTTTATTACTTAGAACGAAACCATTTTACAAAGTAAAGGATGGGGTATACCGTATAATCTTTGATTTATTCGTAGTTGAGAAAATTTTTAAAGGGGTATATTTCTTTCTAAGGGACATCAATAATAAACTGCCTAAAAGTCAACAAATTCGTGAGTTGAAAAGCATAATCGGGTTTGAGTTTTCGGAGAAAGTATTAACATATAACATATTAAAACTTATATACCATGATAATTGTGTTTCATTTTCAGGTGAAGATTTAGACAAAATTGGAGTTTCCGGTGCTCCGGATTATTATGTAAGAAGAGGTAAGGATATACTGCTTTTTGAATCAAAAGATTTTCTTATCCCAGTTGAAGTTAAAGATTCTTTCGATTTTTCTGCCTACGAAGCTGCATTCGAAAAGAAATTGTATTATGTGAACGAGAATGGAATCGAAAAGCCTAAAGCAATACTGCAACTTATTAATAATATTAGGAATATATTAAGGAATGAATTTAAAGCGGATAAGGATTACTACTATAAAGACGTAAGAATATATCCCGTTATAATTACCCATGATACCCAGTATGATGTCAATGGGTTTAATGTTTTATTAAACCACTGGTTTCAAGAAGAAATAGAATTATTAAAAGAGGATAGGATTTTTACATACAGGATACAACCACTTATTGTAGTTAACATTGATTGTCTGATTTACCATCAAATGGCACTTGTCCATAAGGTATCTTTACACGAAATGTTACGATTGTATATAAATCACATTAAAATTAATCCAAATCAAAAGTTTGATAGTCAACATGATATTAACGATTATTTGCTTAATAAAACTACTCCATTTAGTTTATTCCTGAACAATTATGTGATGGATAGGAAATGGAATGAAATGCCCTCAACTATAAATGATTTAAGCGCAATTCTATTTCAGGAACTGTAGCCATTTGAAAATCCTACCATGAAAGGTAGTGTTTACTGGGAATGGAGTATGTTCTTGTCTCTGCATCTTAGACAGAAGGTCTTAACTTATGCAATAAATCTTAAAACTACGCTCTTTAATTCAACATCTTTACAAAGACATCCTCCCTATGTTCTTTGGGGGAGCGTATTTTCAATGACAAGAAGGGAATCGAGGGTCAATGACTTTAATCTTCAACAGCATAAGAATCGAAACTGAAAAAGCCCCATTTACTCTCATTTTCTATTGGTAAAACATCATGAATTGAAACCAGCCTCATTTTATTCCCTCCTGCTATTTGTGAGATTAACCTGTATTTCAGTCCCTTGTCTGTATTGACGACATCCATTATCTTGGTTTTCTCCTCCAAAAATAGACAATAGGAATTTGGTTTAATAACCGGAATTCGATTGCTTCCCTGAACATTCAAATCCATACACTCCTCATCAAGACACTGCTTCAATACCATAATAGCTTGAACGGTTTCCTCATTAATTTCATCACCGTCAACAAAAGAGAAGATATAGTCTGACCGGGTCAAAATGTCACAAGCTATATTGAGAACCTTCTTTAACTGTTCATGTTCAGTAAGGCGATGAGTTAATCTGAGACTTCCATATGCTTGGTCGTATACTACAACAAACCTACCATCAGTATCAAATCCCAATGTATTCTTTTTAAACTTATTTCTACCGTATCCCACATCCTGAGGCTCATATGGGATGTTTAAAAGGAAAATCTCGTATAATATTTGTGAGATTAGGTCGGTACGGACATTAGGTTGATTGAAGAATGGATGAGTGAGTAGAGTGCCAGTTGTCCTATAGCTCCTCGAAAATTCGGGATTGCTATACCTTAGTCGACTTTCGCTGTCATCTATTGGATAGTTTCTATCAAATGGCTTTGCCCCACCATGAATTTCCTGCATTCCAACAACTTTTTCATGAATCAATAATTCGAGTTCGATGACTTTGAGTTCGCCATACATGGTTGCTACAAATATCTTTTCATCTCTGAGTTGGGGGTAAATAAATGGTGGGAGCTGTTTGGGTTTGGTGTAATATCTCTTTTCCCGCCTTACAGTAATTAATCGATTTCTAATATCTACTTTGGTAACCCTCAAAGGCTGACCGAAATAGTAATAAATAGCACATGGATAGGTCTCACGCATTACTTGGCTGTATGATAAAGACCCTTTATTTTCAATTAATCCAGAGAAAACTAATTCAACTCTGAATTGTGGTTCAAGGTCTCTTAATGGATAAGCCATATGTGGATAATTTCCACCACAGTTCTTAATTTCATCATATTCTCTTGTCGTATTATGGTTTCGCACATCATTACAGATATGCAAGAATGACGTGGGGAATGATACATCAGTTATGAAATCCTCTGGTGAGTCTGATAGTTGGTCATATTCACCATTGGATTCGGCAAAACATAATGCATGAATGTATTGAAGATTAGTGTTTTCAAGATAAAGTGCACTCTCAGCCATAGGTATATCAAAGAGTTTCTTAGGGTCTTTGAAGATAGTTGCTGACCGTACCGAATTGTCATTTATAATAATAATAAGTCCATCTCGTTGGCAACCAATCCTTCCAACTCTCCCTATTCGCTGATAGAAGCTTGTAGATGAGTAAGGTATACCTAACAGGATGCCCAAATCAAGAGTGGCAATGTCAATTCCTAACTCAAGCGCACTGGTTGAAATGATTCCATTAAGGTGACCATCTCTTAATTTCATCTGAATTAACTCACTATCCTCCTTCTCATATCCAGCCCTATATGGATAAACCTGAAATTCATTGATAGCTTTCTCAAACTGTAATTCCAATTCCTCTTCCTCTGCTTCGTCTTCGGTTTTTGTATTTAGTCGGTTTACAATCCCAGCTACCTGTTCTACCATTTTTCGGCTATCCATAAAAGTGATGCCCTTGTAATCAGTCTTCTTGGCAAAATAGCCCACTAAGTCGGTTATTTTGGTAAGCATCTGACCCGAATCAGTTGGCTCTATCAAGAAGATATCCGAGGCTTTCTTGGGAGAAGTGTCATTATCAATTATTGAAAAATTCAATCCAACAATATTATTAAGGTGTTTGTCAGGTTCTTCGATAGTAGCTGATGCTGCAAGGTATTGAGGGAATTCTCCGCTTAACACATTAATTGCATGGTTTAGTCTCCTGAATAAATATGCCGCATTACTCCCAAAAATGCCAGAGTATGTGTGTGCCTCATCTATTATAATCAGCTTTACTTTTGATAGAAAGTTCCTTATGTGACTCTTTAATTTTATGTCTCCAATTTTACCTAAGAGGAAAGCATGAATCACGTCTGGTGTGAATATTACAACGCTGCATGATTTTAAAATTGAGATTCGTTCTTCTTGTGAAACCCCACCAACAATCCGCCCTACTTTATTTGCGAGTCCTGATTTGTTTATCGCATCAACCCAATTCTCTTCTTGCTGGCTGCCTAACGCCTTCAGAGGATAAATAGCAATGATTTTTGCCTCAGGGTCATGTGAAAGGATTTGAATGCCTGAACTATAAAAAATTAGACTTTTACCTGAACCTGTTGAGGTTGCAATACAAACGTTCTTGCCTCCCTTTATTTCTACTATTGACTTATATTGGTGATGCCAAAGATTTCCTCCAACTTTATTTTGAAGGTAATTCATTACAGGCTTTTCAAGGTTTAATGAGGAAACGTCTAATGCCTGCTCTTCTCTGGGGGGTATCGGGAAATGATGAATTGTATTAAACCCAATTTTCTGAATTTCAACTTTTATAGTCTCCAAATTCTTAGGGAGAACTTCTTCTGGTGGAATAAGTAAAGGTAATTCTGGATTAGGCTCTTGAGTCTCAAATATCAAACAATCTTGAAGATTAAGCTTTTGTGGGATTTCTAATAAATCTTTGTTTGTATAATTGATTTCTCTACTTGTTATCTGTGCAATTTTATCTACTATTCCATTTAAATCGGTAACATGAAACCAAGTTCTCACTGATGGGGGTAAAAGTGAATTAATGACCTCCACCTTACGTGAGAAAAGGACTATTCCGCTAATGTGGCTGAGATTAGTGTAGGATTTGGGATACCAAAGGTTGAGAATTTTAAATAACCCCGTCTTGTTTAATTTCACCTGCTGATATGGATTCTTACCTCCACTCCCTCCTTTAACAATAACATCATCACATCTCCAATCTCCATTTTCTGCAATTTCGAGGCTTCCTCCATAATTCTTAAACTCCAAAACGGTTATAGCATCTCTTTTAATAAATATAGCATCGATATCACGATTATCAAAACTGGGATTAGCTATAAGTACATGGCAATCTTCTGTTTTGTTATATACGTCCTTTAATAACTTACAGAGATTATCGAATATCTCTCTTTCATGTGTTGTTTCGTAATCCGACACTTTAAAGATTAAGAGGCTCATAAGATTGTAGGTTTTTAGACATCCTAAATTATAAAAACCATTACAATTATTCATTTATTGTTGCCATGTAATTAGTTGACTTTAATTTTATAAATATGTTCAGGGACTGAGGTCACAGTGCAAATCCCTATGACATAAAACCGTAGGACACTAATGAGAAGGCTTAATATTAAATCGAATAGTAGCATAACGTCCTCACTTCAAGGACATCTGCTAAGGATTGAGAGGAGTGGTTATCTATTGCAATAAATTTCTAAGACTCAATATTTCAAGTGAATATGTTATCAATATCAGCCATTTCTTTCTTTACAGCATCTAAGTCCCCTTGAAAAGCTAACAATAGTTCCTTGTCATTTAATGGATTATAACACCCCGTCTTAAAACCACCTCTTGCCTTTCCCCTCAAAATATGTGCTTTAACATTTTTTGGTTCAGATTCGATAGCTGTAGTAAAATCATCGATACTTCCTTTAAAATCACCAGAAGCACATTTAGCCAAACCTCTATTAAAGTTAAACCAAGCGTTACGGGGTTTTAAATCAATTGCATGTGTAAAATCAACAATTGCCCCTTTAAAATCTTGAAGGCAAAACTTTGCGATTCCACGGTTACAAAAATGGATAGGATAGGTAGGGTCGAGGTCGACTGCTTTTGAAAAATCCTCAAGTGCACCACGATAATCATTTAAGGAAAGTCTCTTATTTCCACGTTCGTTGTAAGGTAGTGGAAGGTGAGGATACATTTCAACAACTCTATCAAAATCTCTTATATCTTTTACCCCTGATAATCTCCTGTTGAACTTCGCAATGTACTTCATCTGAAAAGGTTTTAATAAAGATAAAAGAAAATGTCAAATAAGTGAAACGCCTATTTTGCTTGGCTATCCGCCTCTTTTTTTCAGGAACAACTATTACCTTTAGAGACTTAGTGAAAACTGTTATTTCCAGTGTTTTATGCAATTAGAAGCGGTGATAATTTCGAACCGACCGAAAAAGCCTTTGGGAAATGCCAGTTGTGTGATAAGGATGTCTTTTCAAAATGCGGATTCGGATGTCGATAGAATATGCCATATTAGAGCTAAGGTGATTCAATATGAGTAAGATAGTACTTATAGCCTGTGTATCTCAAAAGCTTAATAAAAAGGCAAAAGCAAAGGATTTATATACCAGTCAATTATTTAAATATAGTTTGGCTTATGCCCATTCATTAAATCCAGATAAAATATTTATTCTTTCTGCACTACATCATCTGCTTGACCTTGAAATGGAGATTGAACCCTATAACGTTACTTTAAGTAATATCCCAAAATCGAAAAGGAAAGAAGGTCTTATTGTACTAAGCCAAGCCGAAAAGATTGAATGGAGTAAAAAGGTTGTTAAAATGCTTTCAGAGCAAACTGACCTTCAGTATGACCAGTTTATTTTACTTGCAGGGCAGGAATACATAAAACCCATAAAGCCTTATATAAAGAATCTCGATGACAGATTGCATGGGTTGAGGCAAGGTGAAAGAGTCAAAT
>JAAZCB010000012.1 GCA_012513545.1 Clostridiaceae bacterium | reverse complement strand
TAATACTGAAATAATATTTTTGCCCGTTGGAAAATTTCGCACCAAAATCACCGTCATTATATGGCTGGTTGTTGTCAATTACTGCTGATGTCGTTCCAAAATCACTTATGGCATACAGATACCCATCCTGAGGGTACTTTGGACGTACATTATTCTTTGACGCAACAACTTTATAATACTGAAATCCCTTCTTCCTCTCAGGCTGCTGCCAATTCAAAACAATTCTTCCGCCCTCGGCTTTTCCGGAAATAACTGCATAATCATTATCCGTTTTCACCTCAGAAGTTATTGGTGTTTGCTTTACTGTCTGATTTTGTGTCTTTTGCGGCACTGCTGTCGGCAGCAACTCTGCCTTTTTAGTTGGAGTCAGTTTTGTTTCAGTTACTGCAGTTGGTGTAGAAGTATACGCAACTGGTGTTGCTGTTACTGTTGGAGATGGCAATGGCGTCATAATTGATGTCTGCGTGGGTACCGGTATTTCGTGAAGTTCATCATTAGAATTGTTATATACTATCTTCACTTCTTCCAGTAAATTGGCAATTTCTTCCTTCTTTATTTCCTCAAGACTTAAGTTTATATTCTGTTCTATTGACTTTTCATATATGTATTGTCTTCCGACAGTAATACCATTTTTATCAGCCTTCTTTTTAAGACCCATCGGTACTTCGACAAGCTTTCCTTCAACATTACTATTATCAAGGGTTGAAATTGCATATTCTATTTCTTCAATCAACTTTTCGAATTCAAACTCCTTATCTATCGACATTTCCATATCTGGGTTCAAGGAAACCGAAACAAGCATGATATTATTGCTTCCTGGTTTTATATATCCCTTTTGACCAGCAATTTTTTCAATAGAATAAATAACTTCTCCTATTTGCTTTCTCTCTGGCTTAAAATCTTTAATCAGACTTCTGGCATCGTCATTAACGGGTTTTACGCCAATAACCAGATTGTCCTTTCCCACTAAAAATTCCATACTTGGATTTATGTCAATACCTACAAATGCATAAGTATTATTTGCGGGGCTATTAACAACCAATTGAAGGTATGCTGCAATAGCTATTACAAACACGGCGGCTATTGAAAAAATCGTTGCTGCAAGCTTTGCTTTAACATTATTGGTTTCCTTTATGTCATAATCCGTGAAACATACCTGTTGTCCAAGGAACATCCCTTTTTTCCGTCTGATCATTACAAAGTTGCAGTCACTGACCATTATAACTGCCCCACCTCTTGGCAAGTCTATTATAGTTCCTATACTATTATTCACTTATATCCCTCCCCTCTTCAGTTTGCTCTATATAGCCCTTCATCACTTCAAGTCCGCTTTTTATTATAAGACAGATCGCAATTATAAATCTTCTGTTTTTATCAAGAGTCCCTCTATATACACTTACTACCTGAAGCAGTTCTTTGATGGGCAAAGTCTTGGTCTTTTCAAGCTTACTATAAAGCACGCTGTCTCCGGCCAATACCCGTGCAATCCTTATGCACAATATCCTTGAGTCCCTATGCCTGGGTGCACAGGAAACAAGGTCCCTCATCGTGATTCCATACTCCCCTAATTTCTTTTTGAAAGCCAGTAATTCTTCTTTTAACTCAATATTTGCATATTGATCCGGCTTGTCCGATTGAAGGTATTTTTCCTCAAAACTTTTACTGTCCTCACTTTCAAGATATGTAAAAGGAATAAGCTTTTTGCTGTCCTGTCTGTTTTTCCTCATATGGTCAATAAGCCTTCTTTTTATTACCTGTTCTGAAAAGCCGAAAAAATTTCTGTTTTTGGTTTCATCAAAACTGTCTATGGCCTCATTAAACGCCATAAGTCCAATACTAAACTCCTCGCTGTTTTCAGCTTCAATATTTTTACCCGTAGTATTGAAGACACTTTTTAGAATAAAAGGTTTATAGTCACTAATAAACTTATTCTTCAATGTTAAGTTTCCATTCTTAATTTCAGCCAGAAGACTATTAACATCATTGCGGGTTCCTTTTGATTTATCTCTAATAAAAGGTATGCTTAATTTCAACGGCTTCCCCCCCCTCTATATAAATGTTCGTATTATACTGTTTTTTTCATAGAGTACCAGATTACGTCTTTATAAATATCGGAAAAAACAACGAATTATATGAATTATATAACAATAAATAATTAGCCCCATTGGTCATAAGGTACATGTTCAATTCCCTGTATCTACCGCAGATATATGATAAATACACCTTAATTGTTCCTAGAGTAAAGAACAAACGACATTTTACAAAGGGAACCAGCGAGTAAAATCCTGGTTCCCCTTACTGTAACATCCATATTCCGTTTTGTACTGTTTCTAAAGTTTATCTTGATAGGATTCTTTTAACCACTCATAACTTTCATAAATATCCTCACTCCATTTCAACAATGAAATCAGGATATCTTTATTTCAAGCCAATTCATAGAACCCGGCTTTTACTTGTCTTTTTTTGCATTACCACTTTTTGAGTTTCTCTTAAGAACTTTTCTTTTCGTTACAGAGTAGCCAAAGTACCCCAATGACTTTTCCAAGGACCAGTATTCGCCATGGGAATAGCAGATAAGCTCCGCCCTGTCCATATTAAGTTTTGAGGATTTGTCCATAAGTTTTTCATCAACATTAACTGCAACTATTTCAGAAATAAACATATCGTGAGATCCAAGCTCAACTATATCTTTTACAACACATTCAATGTTGACGGGACTTTCTTTTATTAATGGGACATCTACCTTTGATGCCTTCTCCAGATTAAGCTTCAGAGCATCTATCTTATCAATATCGCGTCCCGATTTTACCCCGCAAAAATCAGCAGCATACGCAAGCTTTCTGTTTGTAAGGTTAACAACAAATTGTCCTTTCTCCTTTATAAGGCTGTAGGAATAGCGCTCTTTTCTCACTGATATTGTAAGCATTGGAGGCTTTGAATTTATTGTCCCAGCCCATGCTATAGTAATTATGTTCGGCTTACCGTCCTTATCAACACAAGAAACCATAACCACCGGTACGGGATTTAATATTGTAGACGGATTCAGTAGTTGTTTAGCCATTTTAACAATCCTTCCTCTTTTCTTTAGTGATTCTTTTTTCAAATAAGCACATATTATCAAGCGGGCATTCATTACATACCGGTTTCTTACCATAGCAGTAATGGCTGCCTACTCCGTCTATCTGGGCATGATACTCGTTAAACAATTGAACGTCATGCTCAAGATTCTCCATAAAAAACTCCTGCATTTCTCTGTATTTAATCTCTTCCTTAAAAAAGCCAAGCCTCACAAAAATCCTTCTCGTATAGGCGTCAACAACGAATATAGGTTTTTGGGCGGCATACAATATTATGCTATCAGCTGTCTCCTCGCCTATACCATACAAGGATAACAGTTCTCTCCTTAAATCATACATATCTTTGCTAAAGAAAAAATCCAGATCCCCATTATAATTATTTTTCACATGAAAACAGAACTCTTTAAGTCTCCTGGCCTTTTGCTTGTAAAACCTTGTTGACCTGATTAATTCTTCAAGCCTTCCGTCATCAGCTTCACATATACCTTTAATACTTAAAATGTTCTCATTTTTTAAGTTATCTATTGCAGTAGTTACATTTTTCCATGACACAAACTGAGTCAGTATGGCACCTATAATAACCTCAAACCTTGTATCCGCAGGCCACCAGTTTCTTGACCCGTTTTTTGCATATAACAGCCTGTAAATATGCATTAGCTTTTCATTTATATCCTTTTTCAATCTTTTTTCCCCCAATGATTATGAAATACTACTTCTTCTTTTTTCTTCCTCACTCTGCCTTTTTTAC
>JAAZCB010001413.1 GCA_012513545.1 Clostridiaceae bacterium | reverse complement strand
CAAGTAAGGCATTAAAACCGCTGCTACCACCTTGTATCATAGGTTTATAAACAATTTGTATGTATTTCCATACTGCCCTTTTACCTCCTAATAATTTTCGAAATGTTATCCATTCTTCTTTTGAAGGCAAATGCCAACCTTCGGGAGCTATCTTCTTTGCAGTTTCAAAGTCGTATAGGTAACCGTATATGGCAATATTGTTTGTATCGTTATTATAAGCCCAATAGTTACCCTGATCTGGCTTATATGCAAAGTTTTCCGCCATAATCCATTGATTACCTATTTTTACAGTTTTATAAATCTTACCGTCTCTCAGATCAGTAAAACTTCCGGTTTCCTGGGCAAAGAGATTATTTCCGTTTTCTTTGCAACTAATTACCAGAATTAAAAACATTACTAAAATCAGCGTTTGAAATATCCAAATATTATGCTTCTTCCTCATTATTATTATGATTAATTTCGACGATAATACTATATTTAGAACTTTGAACAACAGAGAATAAAAACAGTAGATCATTTCTTTCTCAAAGCACAAAATATTGCACCGTTTATTCCAACCAAAATTCCCGGAACACAAACCAGAAATGCAATACTCATGCCAATACCCTCACTTATATATTCGGTTTTGTCTATTTTATCAAGTATAAAAATTACAAGAACTTCCAGTAGAAGGATGCCAAAACATACCATGGCCATAATTGCATAATTAATCGCTTTTTTCCATGGATGTAAGACTGTAAAGAAGAGTAGCATAATCCCCGCTAAAAGCATTGCAATCATCGGCAAATTGTCGCTTATACCCACAAGCGATGAAGTAATAATTAACGAGGCTGAGATTATAAAAAGATAAATTGTTTTCTTAATGTGTGTTGCATCGAAAAGAGTGGAAAAATGTCTTTTCATAGAGCTGTACTTTTAATTAAAGTTACGAACGAAAAAATCTAAAGTCAAATCAATTATGTATATAACCCGTCCGGTATTTTGAAAAGTTGAGTTTTCAGTAAATCCATAAATTAATAGTAGGTGTACTCCCTTATAGCAACAATGAAGGGTTTACCGTTAAGGATTGCAACATTTTTAATCCAGTTTCCTGCATTATCATACTCATATTCATAAAGGTACAATGCAGAAGTTTCGCTAAGCTTATTATAGGTTTCCTGCGTTTCCACAAATCCTTTGTCATTATCAGTAAAATTCATTCCGCTTGTAATGGTATTATTTCGGGAAACTTCACATCCGATTAGATGATTGTAAGTACCACAGAAATATTCAAATTTGGATATAGGTTCTCCTTTAAAGTTAAAAATTGAATATTCTTATAATTATTGTTTTCATAACTTTAAATATTTAATGTTACTTATATGAAAGTTAAGGAACTATGTTGAAATATTGACAATTATATTTCAAATAATTGCATGTATAAGTGATTTTAGGAATTATACAAATTTGATAACAGACAGATCAACGTGGAGGCTTGATGAAATCAAGGCCTTTGCTAAAGAAAATAGATATTGAGTTTTCCAAAGTCGATGTTCCCGTTTGTAAATGCGGTATACAAGTTTTTTAGAAACAGTTTCCCTGGTGAGTTTCTGCAGTCGGGTTATAATTGATGTAACAGAATTTTTAAAGATGATAATCTGTCAAATCCCTTTCTGCCAGAACGTTGACATCTCATAATATACTTTTCATGTATTTCCTGTTCTTTGTAATCCAAAATTATGATAAAACGACTTCATCCCCTTGATTCTTGCCACAGGGCGTAAAAAGAAAAACATTACTTTTTGGATTGCAGGAGGCGGAACCTTCTCAGCTCCCCAGGAATCAAAGTGTATTGAGAATAAAGAAAGTTGTAAAAGTATTTCACCCATTGTCCTGTCATTAAGAGACTTTTGATCCATAAATCCATACATTTGAACAAGTCCAAAAGCAAATTCTTCAGGGAAACCCCATTCATTCATAGATAATAGAATAGTGTCTCCTGTAGGATTAAACGGTTTGTGTGGTATCCCTTTTTTTATTGTGTAAGATTCAAATGGTTTTATATAAAGAGTGTCATTATCAACTAATACAAACAGTCCTTTCTCCCCTGCTTTAAAAGTTTCATCAAAACCGGTATGAATGTGTTTCGGAGGACCGGGAGCATAGGGATCAAGAATAACATCACAAAAAACTTTACCGTTCTCTTGTCGGATTACCCTCTGTGTTAATCCTTCTGCATCACTCCGGAAAGTATCTCCGGGTTGAAAATATCCGGATATTTCAGGAATTATGCTATGATCGTCTATAACTCCCAATACATAACCAGTTAAAAGATATAAAGTGACCAACAGCAAAAAGACAACCAATAATTTTTTTATTGTTTTCAT
>JAAZCB010001412.1 GCA_012513545.1 Clostridiaceae bacterium | reverse complement strand
TTCCGGATTACTCAGAGGACCTGTTACAAAAACTATATCCCTGTATCCATGGTCATCTATCAAATGTTGCAATAGTCCTTTCATTCCTTTTTTATTATCCACCATGAGGCTGGTTGCACCAGGAAGAGTTTCCCCAATGCTTATCATGGGTATATTTGTGAACTTCTTGCAGAATGTTATAAACTCAGACCTGGAAATACGGCTTGATATTGTAGCACTGGTTATAATAATTCCATCCAATCTGTTCCTGCTTACAAACTCATAAATAACCTGATGCTGTTTTTCGATATCAAGAACCGGATTAATAGTTCTCCCCTCGTACACAATCAGGTTACAGTTGTATTTTTCTGCTGCTTCTTTTATTTTTAACCAAAGAAATGTCTGATAATTACCATCAATATCGTTAATCAAGACTCCCAAAGTTTTACGATTTATCATAATATCCTCCTTGGAATAGTTGATAATTACCACCTTTACAGTATTATCAGAATATCCTGTATTAATTATTAAATAAAACCATATACTATATATCGACTAATGAAGACCATTTCTTATATATAAAAATTATTAAGCTTATAAAAAGTATAACCCCAAGAGCGGCAATTATAATAATAGATTGTTCCGAGCCTTTCATATCAAGAACTATAAATCCGAATAACGACATTACAATATAAAATACTGTTGTAAATGAGCAAAAGAACAAATAAAATTTCATACGGCTTCTTAATATTTTTTTTACTTCCTCCTCGCAAGTTTTGTTTTCTATAAGTGTTTCCCATTCATCCTCAAGACTTTTCAGTTTTCCTGCTGTCAGTAGTAACATAATCATTATAAAGAAAAGAAATGAAGTTATATTTATGGATAAATAACTCTGAATGTCAAAACCAATTATCTTGTCCAAAAGCTTGGAATATGAAACAACAGCGGGTATTGACAACACAACACACATTATCCTCACAAAGGGAAAAGCATTTCTGGTTGACATATAAAATATCGCTGTTAATAATGCAGCTGTCAAATTTATTGCTGTTATGGTACCTATACTTGATCCGGTTATATTCAATAACAGATGAAATAAAGGTGTATACTGAAAAAGAATAAATGCTACAATGTATGCAGAAAATGCAGCAACCGTCCTCAAGCATAAAAATAAAAGCTTCATAATTAAGACACCACCTGTTTTATTATTGCTTCTGTCAAACTCTCTCTTGCAGGGTCCCAATCTATCCATATACAGTTCTTCCGAACTTCCTTCGAAATAATCCTGTTCATGGAATCAAGCAGATTTGATGCCAGTTTTTCAGCTTGATTTTCAGCCATAAGCCCATAACCGTCAATATTAACTACCATAACACTCGGGAGGGCTCCTTTTCTTATAGTATACCTGGACATCCTCTCTATCCCCTTCTTAACTTCATCATAATTATTGGTACAAAACCTTGTAATTATTACAAAAAGAGGCCTCATACCCAAGAAATGCTGCCTGTACGAATTAACAGCATCATATAAGGTTAGAAAGTTTGCTTTTATGTTATAAGG
>JAAZCB010001411.1 GCA_012513545.1 Clostridiaceae bacterium | reverse complement strand
TTTTGAGACCCAAAACTAAATTATCGTTATTTACATCGTTGTTAAAGTCAAAATCTTGCCATAATTGATTGTATTTCTTTATAGACATAACCGCTTTATCCTTTTCGGGCTTTAAAGCCATTAGAAACTTGTCAATTGTTTCTTTAATAAGTTCCCGACTAACATTTTCATTTGCATCGAATAATGGAATATGTTTGATGTAATGATTTCTAAAAAATGTTTTCTTCGCATTACTTAAAGGTTGAGCACTTACATCAATGAAAAATATTTTCTCTTCCTTGTTTTTTTCTGCGCGACGATCTAATAAATCCTTTACCCAACTTAACCAATCTAAAAAGTTAGGATCATCGCCTGAGAACCCTATTAAACAAAAAGAATCTTGCAACAAGGCTATTCTCATAAGATTTACAAAAGCTTCGTGTTTAACATGATAATTGTCATAATCATCAGTTGAAATAATGTAATTACAATGAGAGTCATTGTCAAAACCATACATATCTGATTCTGGGCACCTTATGGTTCCATGAAGCTTAATAATGTTTTTTTCTTTTCGCAAAGATATTTTAGAGGAATCATCAACAAGATGATACATGTTTTTTTGTTTTTCAGATATTCTTAAAAGCTGTTTCTCTATGTTGTTCTGCTGAATATTTATTTCTTGAATATCTTTGTCGAGTTTTATAATTTCATCTTCAATTTCATCAAAACTTCTTATGTCGTTTTGATTACTTACAAAAGCAATAGTGTCTTTTTCGTTGTGGTTATTGCTTATATCCTTTTCCCTTAATAGCTCTTTAAGTTTTGCTAACAGTTCTTCTTTTTCATTAATTTTTTTCCTTTTTTTTTCGTTTTCGGTGACTTTAACGCTAAGTAATTTCTTTTTATCAATTTCTAATTTTTCATGTTCATCTGTTTGTCCTGCAATATCTAATAAATTGTCATAATTAAAAGTGTAAACATTATTCCATTCTAATTCAAGTAAAAGTTTATGTGTTGATAAATCTACTTTGCTTTTTTTCTTGTTATTAGTAAAAGCGTAATAAGTTTCATCTACTTTTTTCACAAAAGGTGTTCTTGCATCAATATAATCATCTAAAACTTCTCTATAACCAGCTCTCCGTTCATATTCAGAAGCAATTGATAAATACCCTTTTTCAGAAACTATTTCGTCAATAAATTCTTTCCAAAAATCCTCTTCGCGTATTGTAATACCTATTTTTTGATATTTTGGGGTCTGCTTCCCAAAATAGCCATACATTTCCACTATCATATCTTTTAATAGTTCTTTCCAATTTAGGAATAGAGAACTTGCGTTTTTGCTGAAGCCCGCACCAATGATTACAGAAAGTTTTTTTTCAAGCAATAATTTTTTCAGCTCTTTTATTACTTTTTCATTATCGTATTTCATACAACATATTTTTATGTGCAATTTTAAAACTATAGGTTAAGTCCACTGCTTTAGTTTCTTGTGTTTTTAATTAGGTATAACATATACTTTCCAAAACAAAGCTACAACATTCGTAAGCAAAAATTTATAATGTTCGTATATTGTTTTTTGCGAAACAAATATCCCACTCCAATCCCAAGGATCATCAATGCCAATACTTTAAACATCTGTCGATAAAATTAGAATAGTTAGCAAAATAGGTAAAGTCTCTGAAAAGTATCGCTTTCCAACAGCAGCTTAAGAGTCTTAAAAGCCACTTTGGGTCCGCTGTTGACAGCAACAAATATAGCACAAAAATTGATGAAAGAGTATCAATAAAAAACCTTTCCGGCAAAAGTACTCGATTCGAGATGGTCTTATCAGATAGTTTGCTATAAGAAGCCTATAATACTACACAATCCTATCAGAACTAATCGCAGATCCATAAAAACAACAACAGCGGCCCTAAAAAAGCCGCTGTCGTTGATATATGTGTTTGTAGTTTGTGGTTATTTTACTTCTTCAAAATCCACATCAGTCACTTCGCTGTCGGGGCTGCTGCTGCCGCCCTGGCCGCTTGAACCAGTGTCAGTGGAGCCGCCACCACCGCCCTGAGCTTGTGCTGCCTTAGCCATATCTTCGCTGGCAGCATGCCATGCCTGATTGAGGGCCTCGCTTGCGCGGTCGATATCGGCGATGTTTTGAGATTTGTGAGCCTCCTTGAGCTGTCCGAGAGCATTCTCGATGGCGCCCTTCTTGTCAGAGGGGATCTTGTCACCATATTCCTTGAGATTCTTCTCACTCTGGAAGATCATCGTGTCTGCAGCGTTGATCTTGTCGATGCGCTCCTTCTCTGCCTTGTCGGCAGCCTCGT
>JAAZCB010000116.1 GCA_012513545.1 Clostridiaceae bacterium | reverse complement strand
TTTCTTCAGCATATATTGCTCTCCCGCCCGATTTCATATGAGCTCTTACAAGCGGATTATTTTTATCCTTAGAATACAGGAGGATACTGCTTACAGCCCTTTCAATAAAATATGCTGCGAACCTGTCATCTGCATTCAAAACTGCATAACCTTCAGGTTTTACTGCTTCTATAACCAGTGATTTTACAAACGCAAGATCTTCCAGGGTTTCTATACCGTCACAGCCAAGATGGTCTTCGCTGATATTGGTTACAACCGCTACATCAGCAAGGTCATACCCCAGTCCTTTCCTTACAAGCCCCCCTCTGGCTGTTTCTAGTACTGCAACCTCCACCTCCTTATTGGAAAGCACTATTCCTGCGCTTACCGGGCCGGTGTTGTCACCTTTCAATATGCATTCGTTGCCTATATATATCCCTGAAGTGGAGGTCATCCCTACCCTTTTACCACAAAGAGCCAAAGTATGGCTTATCAGTCTTGTAGTGGTTGTCTTGCCGTTTGTGCCTGTTATTGATACTATAGGTATTGAACTTTCTTTCCCTGCGGGATACATCATATCAAGTATATCCGAGGCAACATCAACAGGCTCACCCTCTGAAGGAAACAGGTGCATTCTCAAGCCTGGAGCCGCATTAACTTCAATTATGGCACCATTTGAGCCTGAAACAGGTTTGGAAATATCGGGAGTAGTTATATCAACACCTGCAATGTCAAGTCCCAGCACTTTTGCAGCCTTTACTGCAAGAGCACTGTTGTATGGATTCAGCTCATCGGTACAGTTCCTGGCAGTCCCGCCAGTACTGAGATTTCCATTATATCTTAAAAAAATCTTCTCCTCCGGCAGCGGAATATATGTCTCATCAAACCCCTGTACATTAAGAACCTTCTTTGTCATTGAATCAAGCCTGATTTTGGTAAGTGGTTTTTCATGACAGTTACCTCTCAACTGGCTGGCATTCTCAATGTCTACAAGCTCACTTACAGTATGAATTCCATCTCCCGTAACAAAGGGAGGGGTTCTTTCTGCTGCAGCAGCAACCTTGCCTCCAATAATGAGAATTCTGTAATCCCTGCCCTTAATATATCTTTCAACAAGAACAGCTTTAGTGTATTTTATTGCTTCCTCATATGCACTTCTTACTTCGCTTTCGCTATTAAGGTTCAGGACAACTCCCTTACCCTGACTTAAGTCAAGCGGTTTTATTACAACAGGATAACCTATCTCGTTCGCTATTTGTACTGCACTCTCAATGCTGTACGCAACATCCCCTTCGGGAACAGGTATTTTGTTATCCCTTAATATGCGTTTTGTAAGCTCCTTGTTACATGCAATATCTACCGAAATACAGCTTGGCATATCAGTCAAGGCTGCTTGAACAAGCCTTGAGTATTTCCCGTATCCTAACCTCAGCAAACTGTCATTTCCTATGCGCATTACTGGAATGCCTCTCTTTTTGGCTTCCTCATACAAAGCACTGGTGCTTGGGCCGAGATCTGTTTGCGTTGATACCACCCTCAGGTTTTGTAAAATTTTATCCAGATCGATACTCCGCTTATCAATCAATTTGCGCATTATGTCAACAGAATTGCGAGCACACTCAATTCCACATTTTTCATTTATATATTCGAACACAATGTAATATAAGTACGGCTCTTTGACAACACGTGTTTTGCCATAGCACACCTTATATCCCAACATATTCTGAATTTCAATAATAAGGTGTTCGGTTACATGTCCAATATAAGTGCCTTCCTTCAGCCTTTCCAAAAAGCCCCCTTCATAACCGAGGGAACAGAAATGCCTCTTTAATCCAGGAAAAAGTTCCAACAACCTTTCGTTAAATCCCTCAAAGTCTTTTGTAGGGCTTTTGTAGAGCTCTCCAATATCAACTGTCAATCTGATTACAGGTTTATGGCTGTATATGTTTCTTCCTGCATAACATTGCACATCAATAATTTGCACTTTCCTTCCTCCTAAATTGTTAGAGCAGACAGATACATCATATATTATATCTGTTCATTGAATCACTTCATTTTTTAAATCGTATTACCTCTCTTTTCTTCATATCAAAGCCATAGCCATGAGGCAGTACATGAAGTGTAACATTCGTGATAGCCAGTATTTCATCGGGCTTCAATTCAGATACATTGGAACTTTTAATAGTACTTCCGTCTATCACTGTTACTGCATTTGTTCCAAGTACTTCAAAATGCGCATCAGGATACACCCTTACAGCTGTATCCTCATCTATTCCAATACCAAGCATGTAAGGGTTTTCTGCTACTCCGCAAAGCAGCCTTCCAATCCTGCCTCTCTGGTCAAAGTGCTGGTCTATGATAGCCTCTTCAAGCAGTCCTAATCCAGGTGCAGTCTTGAGTGTACATTTACGTGCTGGTTCATTGTTGTTTCCCTCAACAATCATGGTATTGCTCATCACTGAAGCGCCTGCACTGGTACCAATTATGACTGTCCCTTTTGAATAAGCCTGATGCATGGCAAGGAAAGCCTTTGTTCCTCCAAGTATGCTGGTTATTCTAAGCTGATCCCCTCCGGTAAAGAATAATCCACTGGAATTAGCTATTTTTTCGGCATTTTCAGGGAGGTTTGCATCTTCCCTCGTGTTTATATCAAGAGCCTCAATCCGTTCCACTCCTAGTGACTTAAAAACTGTTTTGTAATCGTTGCCGACTTCCTGAGGCTTTTCAGTCGCAGTAGCCAGTACAATCAGACTGCCGGGTTTT
>JAAZCB010001410.1 GCA_012513545.1 Clostridiaceae bacterium | reverse complement strand
TAATACATTATCTAATTAATTATAATATTTATAGGTATATTTTATGCAAATCGACTACACAAGTAATTTATTGGCACTAAATATATTTAGAATAAGGAGCAAGAAATGAAAAAGGTAATTGCTATTATGTCTACAACAGTTTGTTTTATCTTGATTGCTCTCAATGCAATGGCGCATCCAGTCGAGATCATTAGCATTAACAGCCATGTCTGGGGTAATTACTATATAGATGCATATGTGAATGATAGTGAACCAAATAGAATAATAACTGGTAGTTATGATAACATGGGAAGTTCTCCTCAAAGCGGGGGGGTTAGTTTTTCAACCCTACATGCTTTTAGCAGTGCAAATCTTTTTGATATATCTATTGATGCGTGGGGACATATGTGGGATTATCCGTTCGATGGTATATGGGTAGCTAATCCTATGGCCTATGCTCAAATAAACACTATATTTAAACCAATACATAACTTCAATACAATTAATTTTAATGATTCTGGCTACTCAGATTGTGGTTATGCTTTTAAGGGATCTGTCATCGATTTGACTGACAATATAGTAATATGGAATGTATCATATTTTGCTATTGATCCATACGGCCCGGTTGCCATAAATTATGCTTTTCAATCTGACCATTTATACAGTGTGAATCTTTATGCGACGGGAACTGCTAACTGGGGTGACTCACTTAATCTATCCTTTGGCTTCACAGACCTCAATGCCGTTCCCGAACCCCTCACCCTGTTTTTACTAGGTCTTGGCCTAATGGGCTTGGCAGGAGTGAGAAGAAGTTTAAGCTAAGTAATCTTTAAAAAAAATAAAAAAGGAATGTAAGTGAAATGAAAAAGATAATTTTTTTATTCGTGTTTGTAATTTTGTTGTTTCCAGTCATAAGTAAGGCTGATTCTTTTACTATTTCTTCTAACGCCTTACTAGATTGGGGAAGCTTCACGATAACGGGAGTTGATGTTGTATGGGGGCAAAAATATACAAAAGCAAAAACTGCAAATGTTCCTCATGTGATAGTGAATGGATGGAGCGTTCCTATCTCGAATGATAGCCAGATAGATAACTTCACGATCTCATCAATTGCAACGGATAGCATCATGTCATCGAAAGTTGGTTTTTCTTATTCGAAAGACCAATACAATTCAGATAACGATATTTGTACATCTATAACCCGCTTTGGTCGGTTTCAAGTGGAGGAGTCAGGGCCAGTATCATTCGCTATAAACTATAAACTGGAATCCAGCCGAGCGATTGATCCGCTTTTTCAGCCTGCTTTTATGTCTAGTGGCACGTCCTCATGGGTACATTTATCTATTAATAGTCCAGGTGCAAATACACAAACATACTTGATGCTCCCTGGAATCGCAGGTATTGCCAACGATTCACAGTCGAAAGAAGGTACATTAACAGTACATGGTGATTTCATCAAAGGGGTTGATTATGAGTTTCGTATTGACATTAGTAACGGCGTTAATGGGTATGTTTCTGTTCCAGAACCAGCCAGCATTCTTCTGCTTGGATTTGGCTTGATTGGATTGGCCGGGATTAGAAGGAAGTTTAAGAAATGGAAAAATGCATGATAAGTTTTATTTATTGTAGAAAGGCAGGGCCATATGGCCCTGCCTTTTTTATTTCTTATTTGTCCTACACCTCTTTAATCTTAAGATTCATAATGGGGCAAAAAAATCTTAGTTCGACTTGCCATAATATATTTTATATCCCGCAACGTCGGTTTCAGTATTGGCGCTCCAGCGTATGGTAACATTGCCTGTAACTGCTGAAACCGTCCCCGTTAACTCTCCTGAGAAGATGCTCTCAATACCGTTCACATCGTAAGTGGTTAAGGAAAAATAATATGTCCCTGCAGGCAGATTGTTGATGGTGTATTCGGTTACATTTCCGGCAACAATCATCGCCGTATATCCGCACATGCCGCAGATATTCGGGTCATCACCTGTGCGGAAAATTATTGTTGTTGAAGCTGATACCGGTGATGAGGCTGCTAAGGGAGCTATATATCCACCAGCGCTTTCCCCGCCTCCACCACCACAGCCAATGATCACAGACAAGAACAAGCCAAGTAAGACAAAGCATACAACTATATTCTTTTGCTTCATGGTCAGCTCCAGTCAACTCTTTATTTTTTTAACACCCGGTATTTTTTGCATGACGGGTTTGTTATTAAGCTAATTTAAAATAAATGTCAACAATATTAAAGTGATCGTCATTACTTTTATGTCATCATTTGTTTTACAAATGGATAGGACTGTCATGGAGACCATGCACTCACAATGACCTGGAAGGAACAAGGTATGTATACTTTCTTTTTTATGTTACGGTTAATGGATTCCCGCACTCGTGCCCTTTAGGGTATTCGCGAGACCTTATGATAAAAAAATACAAAGGCAAGTCTCATTTGTAAATGGTATATTTTGTTCGCCAAAACACAAATAAACCTAAAGGAGACTTGCCATGGAAAAAGGTAACAAACTTAATTTCAGCGGTCAACACATTTACGTCGGTATGGATGTCCACAAAAAGAGTTGGAGCGTGAGCATACAAAGCGAACAGTTTGAGCATAAAACATTTACCCAACCTCCGGAAGTTGAAAAACTTACGGGGTATTTGGAAAGAACGTTTCCTGGCGCCACCTATCATACGGTTTATGAAGCCGGTTTCAGCGGTTTCTGGCTTCACGATCAATTAAGAGAAAAAGGAATCGAGTGTATGGTCGTCAATCCTGCCGATGTTCCGACAAAAGACAAAGAAAGGGCCGGCAAAACAGACCGGGTAGATTGCCGGAAACTCGCCCGCGGTCTTCGTAATGGCGATATGAAAGGCATCTATGTCCCTCCAAGAGTGAAAGTGGAAGAT
>JAAZCB010001409.1 GCA_012513545.1 Clostridiaceae bacterium | reverse complement strand
TGAAAGCTGCAACTCCATAAAAGTAAAACGTCTGTTTCTGTTTATCGCTTCCAAAGCCAATCATAAGTGGTTGGACTTTGTTGATCAATCCAGGATAGAATTGGGCGCCGGTGACAGGGCTATTGTAAAATGGGGTGTTTATATATCAAAGTACAAAATATCAGTTCCAAAAGAATTGATTGAGCAATGATTAATAAGTCATATTTAAACCAAGCCAAGTTCCTATCTTTGCCATATGTGGAATAAGAAAAAAATACCATTTTTTCGTCAAGAACTATTAAACTGGTTTCAAGTTAATGGAAGAGAATTCCCATGGAGGAATGAAGCTGTCACAAGTTATGAATTAATCCTTAGTGAAATCCTTTTGCAAAAAACCAAGGCTGAATCAGTAGCCAAATATTATAATACCTTCTTTAAACAATTCCCAACCTGGGAGTCACTTAGCCACGCATCAATTGATGAATTGGCAGAGTTATTGAAACCTCTTGGATTGTACAACCACAGAGCAAAACGTATTTATAAGATTGCCCAAGAATACAAATCCAATTCAGGTGTTCTACCTCAAAGTACAACCTCATTACAGGAAAGCAATCTTTCGACAGTCTACATCTCTAATGCATACAAGTTATTCTTATTAAACAAGAGAGCCGCCCTTATTGATGTTAACATGTCCAGGGTATTGAGAAGATATTTCTTAAATAGAGAGTTTAAAGATATCCGTAATGATAAAATCGTTCAGGAATTAGCACATGAAGTTGTCAATGTCAAGGACTGTAAAGAACTTAATTGGGCTATACTCGATTATGGAGCCTTAGTCTGTAAAGCCTCAAAACCATTATGTAATAAATGCAATCTAAATCTAAACTGTGATTATTACCAGTCTATGCCAAATAAAGATTCTGATCTAATCTTTTCCGAACCCCAATTAAACTTTAATTACGGTCCACCGGAAGATGCAAACCCTTTAAAGCCATTAAGACTTCTTTCATTGTTCTCCGGTTGTGGTGGTATGGATATTGGTTTCGAGGGAGAATTTATTGTCCATAAAAACTCGATCAATGAAGAATCTAATCCAGATTTCATCAAATCAAATGTAAATGAAGATTATGTGCTATTGCAACCCACCAAATTTCAAACAGTTTTTGCGAATGACATACTAGTTGAGGCAAGAACTGCATGGTTATCCTACTTTCAAAAAAGAGGTCATAATGCAAGCATATATCATGTCGAAAGCATTGTAGATCTAGTTAAGGCACATAGACAGGGTGCTAATATTTTCCCAAGTAATATAGATATTGTTACCGGGGGATTCCCTTGTCAGGATTTTAGCATGTCCGGGCTGCGCAGCGGTTTTAATTCTCACAAGGATCACAAAGGAAAGATTATTAAAAACGAAATTCCCACAATTGAAACCAGAGGTAAGTTATATATGTGGCTAAGGGATGTAATAGAGATAACAAAACCCAAAATATTTATTGCCGAAAATGTTAAAGGTCTTGTTAATCTTTCTAACGTCAAAACAATTATACAGAATGATTTTGCCAGTGCTGACGAAAATGGATATATTGTTCTTGATCCCCAAGTACTTCATGCTGCAGATTATGGAATCCCTCAATCCAGAGAAAGAGTAATATTCATTGGGATTAAGAAATCGGCGCTTAAGCCATCATCCTTAAAAGAACTTTCCAGGCAAACCATAAATGATAAGTATAATCCATATCCAAAACCCACTCATGCATTCAATAAAAAGAACAGCCATTTAAAATCATCTGTAACTCTCAAAACTATTTTAGGCTATCTCAAGGAGCCCGAAGAATCCGTTGACCCTTCTCAGAGGTATTATTCCAAGGCCAAATACATGGGCAAACATTGTCAAGGTCAAAGTGAAGTGAATATAGATGGTATTGGTCCTACTATTAGGGCTGAACACCATGGAAATATTGAGTTTAGACGTTTGTCCAAAGAGCATGGCGGAAAAATAAACGAAGAGCTGGAAATTGGTCTACCAGAAAGACGACTTACCCCAAGAGAATGTGCGCTAATTCAATCTTTCCCTCCTGATTATCAATTTATAATTCCAAAATCCAGAAATAGGTTTCTTATAAGCGCTTCTTCAGCCTACAAGTTAATAGGAAATGCTGTTCCCCCTCTATTAGCCTACCATATAGCTAAAAGAATAGAAAAACTCTGGACATTATATTTCAAATCCTGACAG
>JAAZCB010001408.1 GCA_012513545.1 Clostridiaceae bacterium | reverse complement strand
GTTTTAAAACCCTTCGACATGCATTAATCCAAGCATTATGAAACAACATATCCTCTTCAAATCCATTACTTTTATCCCATTTACCTTTATTAACACTTACCATTCTTCCATTTTGACACGTAAAACCATTATTAGATAACATATAAGGAGGATCTGCAAATATCATATCTATTGAATTATCAGGAATATGTGACAATACTTCTAGGCAGTCTTCTTTATATAAAATTGAATTTTCAGAAGAATAATAGGGTATAATCTCAGTTTTTGGTTTAGAAATAGTCGAAATAATATTAAAAAAAGCTTTTTTGGGAGAAACAATCTTTTCTACCAATTTTATATGCTCTGTTACCGTCATGGTAGCCTCCGAAATTAAACAATAATAACATAACTTTAGACTGAAAAAAAGCTCTTATTTGCATTATATATATTTTATTATATAATGTAGTTTAAAAGTTTATAGACGTACAAAAAGACACTATTTATAAGGCTCCCTCGCCCGTGTGTCAACAACGCTCTAAAACTGCAGGTTTTCACCGGAGTTAAATTGCAGGTTCACGGTAAAAAATTATTAGAAGTCAACGACTCCTATTTTCAACCGGTCTTTCATCCGGTATGAATCTCCTTCAAGACTTAAAACATGTGCATGGTGAAGAAGTCTATCAAGGGTTGCTGTTGCAACTGCATCATCACTCATGATTTCTCCCCATCTTCCGAAATTGCGATTAGATGTAAGAATAATTGATCCATTTTCATATCTGGTGTTAACTAACTGAAAAAATAATGTCGCCTGTTCCGGAGATAAATTCTCATATCCAACTTCATCAATTAAAAGCACATGAGGTTTAACAAACCACTGAAGCTTTCTTTTAAGGCGACCCTGTTCCCTTGATTTTAAGAGCCTTTCAAGCAGATCTACACAGGATATGTAATAAGCTGTAAAGCCGTTTAAACATGCCTTGTGTCCCAGGGCCAGAAGCAGATGAGTTTTTCCAAGTCCGCTTGGCCCTAATAAAATTATATTTTCTTTTCTTTCAATGAATGAAAGAGTTGAAAGCTCATTAAACTTCTTCTGTGTAAGGCCGCCCTTGAGCCAGGAAAGATCAAAATCTTCCAGTCTTTTATGCACAGGGATTCCGGACACCTTAAGCCGTGTCCGTGCCATTCTTTCTTTCCTTGGATGATATTCAAGATCAATGAGATCTGTTAGTACTTCTAGAAGAGAATCTTCTCTGCGTGACTGATCATTTAAAAATGAATCAAAGCCAGCTGCCATAAAGGAAAGGCCAAGCTTCTCCATCCTCTCCTTTACAAGTTCTGTTGTAATATTATTCATGAAGCTATCCTTTTTCCTGATATTATCTTTTCATAATCAGACGGGCTTCTTGTAACAACATCTGTTTTTTCAGTTTTATCTTTTACTCTTTTAAGTTGCTGTTTTTCCCACAGTTTGTACAGAGCGCTTCTGTCTTCATCTCTGTAGATTCTTTCATTTCTTTCAGCCAGGGAAAGCTCAATATTCCTTATGAAATTACCCTGATAACAAACTTCAGCTTTACTGTCAAAAGGATCAATGCGCATTTCAATTTCCTTACCGATATAGAAAGGAGGCACGCTGTAGCTGTTAGTTTTGTAAAGAATAAGAGATTCTCTTGAAACTTTTAAAGCAACAATTTTTCTGTAGTCATATTCTGTTTCCGGCAGAGGCGTGAGGTAGTTCTTTTCATATTCAAACCTCTCTTGCCTTGTTGCATCCAGATCCCTGATTTTCTTTTTGTTAATTTCTTTTATCCAGTTAAGAACGCTTTCATTTAATGAATTGATTTCTATACTGTTTTCTTTAGCTCTTAAAAAGAAATTGCCTGTGTAATAATCAATGAATCGTTCAACTTTTCCTTTTGTCTGAGGTCTTCTTACTCTGCATCTCCTCGGGACAAAGCCGTAGTGATTTGCAAATGATAAAAGCCGTGGATTTACTTTCCAGCTGCCATTATCAAAAAGAAAGGCTGTTTTCATGTTATCGTAAAGTATTTCTTTGGGAACTCCATTAAAGTGTTTAAATGCAAGGGTATGACAGGCAAGTAAAGTTGTCTGATCCATTTTTGTTGTATGAATTACAAAAGGAGCTCTGCTGTACCCAAAAACAAAAGCAAATGCATAAAGTTTCTGCTTCTTGCCGTCTACAATTCTTGTTCCATGCACTTTCCAGTCAACCTGTGCCTGGAATCCAGGTTCTGTTTCAAACCTGATTACTGCTTTTTCTTTATGCTCCTTTGCTTTTACAGCTGCATAATCTCTTAAGATTGTAAGACTTCCCTTGTAGCCGTATTTTTTAATCCTGTCAAATATTACTGTTCGATTGTAATCAGGATCATCATTTAGTATATTATCTATGTAGGGTTTGTAAGGTTCGAGAATACTTATGTATTCTCTCATTTTTCTTTTTCTTGCAGGATCTGAGAGGTAGGTATAAATTGTTCTCTCGCTTTTACCCAGTGTTTCTGCAATGTCTTTAATTTTCATTCCCTGCAGACGCAAGCTTTTAGCTTCATTCATTTGTTGCTCCAGCATTATCAGGGCGGCTCCTCTTCTTTTTGATTTGTTGTTAAACCAATTGAAGGGAGTTTAGCCCTTTTTTTCAAGCCGGAACCTGCAATTTTATTCCGGTGTTTTACTGCAGTTTAGCACCGGTGCTGACACTCAAACACAAACAGACTCATTTTTACAAGGATATGTTAAAGCAAGATTATTAATAAATTCTATAATAAATAGCATTGAAGTAATATCTATACTTATTCCGGTGACAAGATGCTTTTTCATCTATGAATCAACACGTATTTATAAAAGGTTATTCTTTTTCCTGGAACTTTTTTGCTATTTTTAGCCAGTTTTACTTCTTCTTTTCTATTTCTTTTAGAAAGTTCTATTTTTAAATGGTTTATTAGCTTTTAAGCCATTCAAT
>JAAZCB010001418.1 GCA_012513545.1 Clostridiaceae bacterium | reverse complement strand
TCGTACGTTCCTTCCGGTTTTCATGATATTGGCGCTTATTCTAAGTGGAATGCCAGAAAATATCATATCGGCACAATCGGAGAATATTAAACTTCCCGGCACGAAAATAAATCCAGGCCCTGTATCAATAGATCTTTCCTTTTCCCAATTGCAGAAATCAGGTAAGATGTATGAACTGAAATTAAATGCCGTGTTTAATATAAACGATAAACATTTAGAATCCTCCAAAATGGCTAAAGTTCGGGCGTGGGTAGAGTTCCATTATGCCAATATTTACGGCAGCTATTCCGAGGCCAAATATGGTGAGGATGTACCTCTGGAAGAGGTCCTGGTTAACGGTGATTTGATCTGGGAAGGCAACCCCTTTGATATTGAGGATGATCTGGATCTTAGAGGAGAGATACAGCTTCCCCGGGAAGGGGTCTGGGAAATCACGGGGTACATTGAATCCGAGGGATCGGGAGTATCCACCTTGGATAAGCGCTTCGAGGAGGAAATTCGGGTAGCTGTTACCAGGGATGCTGCTGTGATAATGGGGGATACCTGGGAATTTGAAACTGGTTCGCTGGCTTACCTGGATAATTTCTCATACGGGCAACTTAGTGAAAGAGTACCCAACGAACTATTTGAGCCTGTAGTTTTAGAGTTGGATATCTCCAGAATACCAGGTGTTGGAGAAGAAGCTCTGATAACCTGTGTTATTCGCTCTCTGCATGATGTTACGGATTTCACCGCTGAAATCACTTTTATCAGGAGAACAGACGATAACCCGTGGCTTAAGGTTTCAGGAGATAATCTTCTTGTGGATGGTGACTTGAAATGGGAAGGCAATTTAAAGCAAGATGAGCCGGTGGAGTTCTCCGCTACGATAAAACTGCCCGAAGGTGGGGATTGGCAAATTTATGCCTTTGGAGATTATCCAACCAATGAAATGATAGGATTTTCAGATAACATAAAGATGAATATCTCTGGTAATATCCGCTCCTTCGGCTGGGAGGAACGTCCATTGAAACCCCTGCCTGAGGATGTTGAAATACAGGGGATAGACCCATTTTCCAATGAAAGATCCAGCATATCCAGGTCGGATAGTACTCAAAACAAGGAGCAGAACAGCAACCAGGATACTCCTGAGTCCCAAGCTCTACCACAGCCGGAAAGGAGGACTCCCTCTTTATCGCCTCCCCCGCCTCCCACGACCGACGAGATAAAACAATCAGACGAAGGGGAAACTGATCAAAATTCCCTGCTTCCTCCTCCCAGACCGCCCCGGGAATCCCGGTCAGAGACAGAAATTAACAACGAGGCAACCAGGTCTGCTGAAATCATTCCTGCTGATATTTCGTCTATAAACGAAAAACTTCAAAGAATTGTTGGAAATGGCGCCCTGGAAATAACAGACGCCCGAAATGAATATGGCCGGCAGTATCAGATGGCGGATGGAAAGAAAAGAGCCATAATCTCTTCAACTCCCATCCAATATAAAGCTGCTGATGGGACTTACCAGTTGATCGATAATACCCTTGTCCCGGTTTCAGGTGACGATAAATATGCATTTACCAATAGTTCTCATTCATTCTCGGTCTATTTCCCGTCGTATTTAGAAGAAGGGTCGGATATACTTGTCAAGACGGAAACCGGAGAGGAAATAAGACTGGGGCAAAATACCAGGTTAGGGACTAATAATAACCAGGGTGAGCAAAATCTACTCCAGCAAGGAAATGCCCGTGAGGGAAATACAAACAAAAATACAATCAGCTATACAGAACGGTTCACTGGAGTGACTGAATCTTACACAGTAGAGACGTGGGGACTGAAGCATAATTATATAATTGAACAGCCGATCATATTAGATAGCGCTGATAAATATCTAGAGTTCACGGAAAGGGTAGACCTGCCTGAAGGCTCCTATCTTTCGGTTGATGGTAACAGGCAGGATGGT
>JAAZCB010001407.1 GCA_012513545.1 Clostridiaceae bacterium | reverse complement strand
GTGGCCAAGGAGGACTGGGAGGCGGATGTGCCTATTTATGAGATCTATATTGAAAATGACCATGCCGGGAACATCTTGGCTCGAAAATACCAGTTGGCAAATGACTTGGTGTTTCGTGACGGTAGCATTGCCATGGCGGAGCTTCAAGCAAAATATGGGGACACTTATATGTATTCATTTGAATGGCAGCCGGTCACTGGTTTAGGTGCATATCATGGCGCAGAACTGGGATTTGTTTTCGGGACTCAGGATGTGGTGGAAGAACTCAGTGGGCAGATGCCGGAGGAATTGATCCATTCAGTTCAGGATGCCTGGGCATCTTTTGCGGCTACTGGCGATCCCAGTCATTCAGGTATTCCAAAGTGGCCGAAATACAACAATAAAAAACGGGCTACAATGATAATCGATCATGAATGGCAGGTGCAAGAAGATATACGCAAAGAGGATCGGCTCTTGCTCCGCCCACTTATAAAAATTTAAATGTGCAAGTCTGTCCGGACAAGAGATCACTGTGTTGCTAATTTTATTACAACGTAATATACTTTTAACAAAAGATTGTATTTGATTGTCTGTTTGCCCGGATCAAAAAAGAAAGGAATGGTTTTTTGATGATCAAGTATAAACCTCCCAGCGCTTCGGCTTCACCGCGTTTTGCCGGGATCAAGACTTTTATGCGTTTGCCTTATATAAAAACTACTGAGGATATCGATTTTGCCGTGATAGGCATACCTTTTGATACAGGCTGCTGTTACAAGAACGGCGCTCGATTCGGACCTACGGCCATTCGGGAAGCTTCAACGCTTATGCGGAATTACAGTATGGATCTGGATGTTGATATATATGATTATCTTTCCGGGGTAGATTATGGAGATGTTGATATCACCCCCGGGTATATCATGGAATCTTACAGGCAGATAGAGGAAGGGATCCAACCATTTTTCGATTCGGATGTAGTGCCTGTGGCTTTGGGAGGAGACCACTCTATCACGCTGGCGGAACTGCGAGCTGCGGCAAAGCGCTTTGGGCCGGTTGCTCTTATTCATTTTGACTCTCATTTGGACACATGGGATGATTACTGGGGTCAGAAATATACTCATGGTACACCTTTCCGAAGAGCATGTGAAGAAGGGCTGGTAGATACGGCACATTCAATACAGGTGGGTATCAGAGGCTCTCAGTACGGCCCTGATGATATACAGGGCTCTGTTGATCTTGGATTTGAAGTTCTTACTGCAAATCAGCTTCACAGTATAGGCATCAAAAAGAGCATAGAAAGGATAAGGAATCGTGTGGGAAGTGCGAAGGTGTTCCTAAGCTTTGATATAGATTTTGTAGACCCTTCAATGGCACCCGGTACGGGGACCATTGAAGTTGGAGGATTCAACGGATATGAGACAATGACATTGGTACAGGGACTGAAGAAGATAAACATCATCGGGATGGACTTAGTTGAAGTGCTTCCGGGGATAGACCCTTCAGGTCGCACAGCTTATATGGCGGCCAATATCATACATGAAGTGCTTTCTATTTTAGCATTGAAGAAAAAGAGTGAATCCAAGTAAGAAAAGCAAAAGACGATATCCTTGCTAAAACAGGCCAATTAGGATGAGGTTACGAGTATGATGTTGAAAATCGGCGATTTTTCAAAAATGGCAGGCGTAACGCCTCGTATGTTGAAATACTATGAGGAAACGGGACTCTTTCTGCCAATTCACATTGATGAAAGCAATGGTTATCGCTATTATGAAACTTCTCAGCTTATTGAGCTTGCTCGGATAAAGATGCTTCAAAGTGTAGGGTTTTCTACAAAGGAAATGAATAGCATAAATGATTTGGAAATATCCGAGCGGCTGCTAGCAGGGAAGAAGCAGCAAATATTGGACAATATGCAGCAGGATCTGGAAAAAGTGCAGCTTTTGGAGTTTTATAAAAAAACCTTGTCCAGTTTGCCTTTCATTCAGGATTACACTGCAGTAATAAGAGAACTTCCTGAAGCAACCGTGGCTTCAGCAAGACGTGTTATGAGCAATGTTGCTGAAGTGGAGACTTATACTTTCTTCATTCTGAGAGAAGCTGCAGAAAAAGGATATCATGTGGTGAAACCAACCTATGGTACTGTAACATATTTTGATGATGAGTACCGGGATGAAAACATGGATTGCGAGATCACATTCCCCATTGAAAGCATTGGAAAAAAATCATCCCTTTTTATTGTGAAGCAGACGGAACCCGTAGAACAGGCGATTTGTGTTTTACATAAGGGTGGATACCAATTTCTTCCGGATGCCTATATTTTTGCTTATGACTGGATCGATAAAAACGGTTATCAAGCGATAGCACCTGTGCGGGAGAAATATGTAAGTGGTATGTGGGATATGGAAGATCAGGAAGCCGAGTATTTGACTGAATTGCAGATACCCATCAGGAAGTTGGCATGAACGGATAATACCGGAAGTATATATTCCTTTTTTCTAATATAAAAAATAATTATAAATGTATATAACTAAATATCTGAAGGCAACTCATTATTATAGGAGGCGGCAAGATACAGAACGAACAAATCATGATATTTCCGTATGTCAAGAGTTGTTTTTTTCTTTATTTTGTTGATTCTATATTGAACAGTATTTTTGTGTATATATTCATTTTCAGCCAATTGAGATAATGATCCGTTACATTCAAAATATGCTATTGTGAAATCACAGATTTCATTTATTTCATCTTTATTGCATTCTTTAAATACTTGATAGAACAAATTTTTTTTATGAGTGACAGAAATTTGATGAATAACAAGATCCAGAATTACGATGCTGAATTGAAAAATGCCCTCAACTCCTAAAGGGATGTGATTGTTGACAATGAGCGCTTCATTATAAGATTTTGGTATATCAATATATTCATTGTATTCACCCCCAATAGAACAAACCGGTTCAATATTGTAATGATTTTTCATCGATGAACTGAGGAGTTCGATGATTTCGATAAGCTTTTTTGCACTGTAATTGGAAATCATAATATAAGAATTTTCATTACGGGCACACAGAATATGATGAGTGTTAAAATGGTCCATGACATAATCTTTTACAATATTGTTTCTTATCAAATCCAAATTATCTTCTTTTTCACTTGAAGGACTCTTACAAAAGCTGAATAAAGCCACAATAAAGGGTCCTTCTGCCCTGAGACCTGCTCGTATAAGGCTTTCTACGGTTGTAGGAGCATCATTGTTTACTCTTCCATGGATCAGGTCAGTCACTAACATAAAATCGCTATTCTCTTTGTTGTTTTTTTGAGTAGAATCAAAATTTTCATAAATAAGCATCTCAGTCATTTTTTGAAGGATCCTGCCATATTTTAAAGCAGCATCCGGCTCTCCGGTGATGCCGATAACACCAATAGTTCGATTTTCAAAAACTATAGGAAGATTTACGCCTTTCTTACAGCCTTCATACATATCATCTGAATATATACAAAGTATGGAAAGATTTTTTGTAATCAAGATGTTTGCACCCTGGTGTTTTGTATTTTCTCTTTTATTATCTGTGCTGGCGACGATTATTCCGCTGTGATCTATAATATTAAGGTCGAAATTTATAAAGGGGCTAAGTTCTTTTATGATATCTTTTGAGATTTCTTTGTCTAGATACATATCAAACTCCTTCCGGGTAAGATGTTATATGTAACAAAAATACAGCAATATATTTATTATACATGATATATTATTGAATGCAAACAAAAGGTATAATGGTTAATGTAAATTTAAGTATTACTTCGGTATAAAGGAGGATCGTATGGTGTATTCGATTTTTGGATACAGCATACAAAAAGAAAGATGATTGATAGAAATGCAAATATAAGATCATGTTCTTCGATGGTTGCGACAGGAAAAGTAACAGAATCCGGGAATATTATTTATGCAAAAAATAGCGATAGACCTTTTAATGAAGCTCAGCCTCTTGTTTTTTTCCCGGCTGCAGACCATCCGGAAGGCTCAATGGTGGAATGTTCTTTTATAAGAATAGCACAAGTAGAGCATACATATGCATGCATAGGTTCAAAACCTCATTTTTTCTTTGGATTTGAACATGGAATAAATGAACATGGTGTAATGATAGGGAATGAACAAGTATCAGGAAGAGAAGTGCCGGAAACAAAATGGGGGCTAATAGGAATGGATATTCTTAGGTTGGCACTTGAAAGATCAAGAACTGCAAAAGAAGCTATTGAGGTTATAGATTTTTTGTTGACTAACATTGGGACCGGAGGGGCACCGACCCATAGGATTGCACCTTTCAATAGCAATTTTATTATTTCAGACCCCAACGAAGCATATTTATTCGAGTCTCATCAGAGGAAATGGGTAGCAAAAAAAGTAGAAGGAGTAGGGTATTTAGCTAATTGTTATTCAATCAGGGACGATTATGATTTAATTGCGGACGGAACCATTGAAGAAGCCGAAAAAAAGGGCTGGATATATCCGGGTGTTAATTTTGATCCTGCTAAGGCATGGACCATAGACCGACTTATGTATGATGAATCGGAAGGGTTTGTCAGATATGCAAGGTTAGTTCAGCTGATGGAAAACAAAAAAGACATAACAGTAAAAATGATGATGAATAATTTGCGTGATCATTATGAAGATGTTCCACAACTGCGGTCCATTTTCAGCAAGGCAGCCAATAAAATTCCCGGGATCTGCTGTCATCCGGGCGGAGTAGGGGACGGATGCGCATCTGCAGCAAGCACAGTTACAGTCATAAAGAAAGATGTTCCTCGGGAATTAAGGTTCACATATTGGGGAAGCATGGCACCGCCCTGTTGCTCAATATTCCGCCCTTACTATAATATTGACTGGTTGCCAGAAGATGTTCAATATGCGCATGCACTTTATAGAACTCAGGATCAATGGTGGAGATTTATCGAACTTGAAAGATACATTGCCCTAAATTATGAGAAGTTCGCATTAAAAGTACAAAAAGAATTTAATAAGCTTGAAGATGAATTTATTGGGGAGTCTGACTATATAGAGAGTACTTACAACGGAAATG
>JAAZCB010001406.1 GCA_012513545.1 Clostridiaceae bacterium | reverse complement strand
GACTGTTACCTCAAGTTATTCGTATATATACGAAGCTCCGGAGGGGAAAACACATAGTTATAAGTTACAAGTAATAAATAGTGTTGGCTCTAATGAAAAAACTAACAGTACATGGATAGGAACTATTGGTGGCGGAATGTATATTGAATCTGATTGTACGGCAGCTGGAGGGGAAGTCGTTACTATCCAGCCAGGACAGCGAACCTGTAGATTCACACAATCGTCATGGACATGTCCTTCGGGATGGACTGGCTATTATAATTGGTCTACAGCGGTACATGGTTATTGTGTAGATTCTGGTCCTGGACATGCGTGGGCAAATATTGCTCCGGCGTGTTATTATGGATGTCTTCAGGGGTGTGCTACTAGTTGTTGTGAATCAGTCACACAAAGAGGTTGTTATTAATAAATTATAGAATACAAAAGCACCCTTTTAATGATCTGTACCTCAAAAAGTGGACACGAAATAGTGTCCATTTTTTGTGTTTCGATGGATAAGATGTAAGTTTCATCTTTTTTGTAAATAAGAATAATTTTCAATTTTTTATTTCTAACTCTAAAAATATTATTTCTTTCTTTTAGTTTTTTAATACCTAAATTTTATAAATTATTAGGTTTGATTATTAAAAAATTTCCTTTGTCTCTAATCTTAATGAATTCAATTACATCTTTTATCGTCAATAGGGGATGTCTTTAATTTTATGGATTGTAATTGTTAATTGAAATAGTGGTTTTAATTTTAGGAATATGATATAATCATTGTAAAATATTTTATTATAAATAATTTTAAAACATATGTTAGGTTTCATAGCTTTTGCAGTGTTATTAATTTGGTTATCAACTCTTGACAACAAAGTTAAGAAATTAGAAAGAAAATTAAAAAACGATTTACCTGACGAAACTATAGAACAGGTTTCTAAAATGCAGGAACGCGGTATTTCTAACTTAGAAAAAGCTAGTCAAATACAAAATAATGACTATAAAAATAGTAGTTTTTGGAATTGGCTAAAGGATAATTGGATCATGAAATTAGGGGCCTTGTTGCTTTTGATAGGTCTTGGATGGTTTACTACATACGCATTTATGAATAATTGGGTGGGTTCTGCAGGAAGAATATTTTTGGGAATGAGTGCGGGAGCAGTTTTTCTCATCATTGGTATAATGATAATAAATAGGCGCCAAAACCAAGGCGAAGTTTTTTTGGCACTTGGATCAGCCACTGTATTATTAACAACATTTGCTGCTAGAATGTTTTATGATTTTTTTGATCCATTTTCATCTCTGGTTATAATGTTTATGAGCATAGTTTTCGTGACTTTTGTTGGCGTGAAGTATAAAAGCAAATATTTGCCATTAGTCAGTCTTATTTTCGCTGGAATATCTCCATTATTAACAGGCTCTTCTTCAGCGGACTATATTTTATTATTTACTTATTTATTAATTATTGTATTGGGAGTAAATTGGGTTGTTGTTATTAATGGACAGAGAGGCTTGATTTTAAGTTCATTAATATTGGTAATTTTTTATAGCATTCCATGCTTATTTAATCATTACGAGCCTTTATTATTGTTTACATATATTTTTACAATTATATTTTTTGTATCAAACATAATCAGTATCCTCAAACTAGAGAATGACAAACTTAGCCTTAATGTGCTAGCTGCTGGAATCAATGCACTCTATCTGCTTTGTTCTATTTTAATTTTAGGCCGGGAGGAATTCAGAGTATTAATTTTGTCTTCGTGGATGTTAGTGTTTGCTATAACTGCTTTTGCAATTTTTAAAAGAACAGGAAAGAAAGAACCATTTTATATCTATGGAATAAGTAGCACTGCACTGCTTGTCACAGCAACAGCTTTGCAGCTCAAAGGAGAAACTTTAGTAATTGCATACACAATAGAGAGTGTAGTTGTTTCTTTATCCGCATATTTGGCGACTAATAGCATGAGCATTACAAGGAGATTTAGCTGTTTGTTAATAGGACCTGTTTTACTATCTTTTGTAGAATTTTTATCTTATATAGACCAAAGCAATCCTTTTTCAAAACAATTATTTTCTTTATTAATTTTAATAATGGCATTATTGTTTATGGGGTTATTTTTTTGGAAGGCTTCTCAACGAATAAATTCTAGCAAAAGTTTGCTTGGTACTATATGGATTAATGTGGGAGCGGCTTTTGGCTATGTCACAATATGGGTCTTCTTTCAAAAATTATTTTATGGCGCTGATATTGCTACAACAATCGCTTTGATGATTTACACAATAATCGCACTAACTGCTTATGTGCATGGAATAAAAGGTGACAGAAAAGGATTTCGTGTGCATGGACAGATCTTGGTTGGATTGGTTGTTTTAAGACTACTTTTAGTCGATGTTTCCCACATGGAAATTACTGGGAAAATAATAACTTTCTTCCTGATAGGATTATTGTTAGTTGGTACAGCGTTTTTAGAAAAGAATAAATCATAAATAAGATTGTATGAGTATAAGAGAAATTAATTTATTATTATTATTTCTATCATTAGGTTTTCCATTTTTTGTTTTTTCTGAAACAATAAATGATTCAATTATTAGTGCTTTTCAAGATGAAAAAATTATCCAAACCAATTATCTTTCTAATCCAACAGTAATAGAAGTTCCGCTTGATAGTGATTATGGTAACAGGGATATTTTTGCTGTTTATAATAAAACAACCTCGTCCTTTGAGCCATATTATGTAAAGAATAAGACTTTTGACGAATCAGACAATATTGCTTTAATGGTTAATAATGAACTAAATAGTTCTAAATTGACTGATAATAATTTTTATACTTACGAAGAATTTGATATTTTGGGGGATGATATGACAGAAGCAATAATAACATTAAAAAGTGATAAATTGATAACATCTGATTCATTGACTGTTTTACTTGATAAGCATGTTGCTCTTCCAAACAAAATAAGGGTTAATGTTTTAATTGATGGTAGAGAGAAAATTATTGCTACTAAGGAAATGAACGGCTACAAGGTTTATTTTCCAAAAACCTCTTCAAATGAATGGGTAATACATTTTTATTACACCCAACCATTAAGAATAACTGAAATAAAATTGCATCAAACAGACAAAGCTAGCACTAACGGTTTAAGGTTTTTGGCGCAGCCAGAAAATGAATACGTTCTTTATTTAAATCCAGATAGAATTGTTGATATAAGAGTCGGTGAGACTGGTGATTTGATTTCCGATAGCGAGGTGTTGATTTTGGATGCTAACAATTTATATTCATTGACTAATCCTAATTATATATTGGCTGATATTGATAATGATGGAGTGCCTGACATTAGGGATAATTGCATTGATGTTTTTAATCCTGAACAAGATGATTTAGATAATAATGGAAAAGGAGATGCATGTGAAGATTATGATAAAGATGGCATTATCAATAAATTTGATAATTGTCCAAATTTTCCAAATAAGGATCAATTGGATTCAGATAACGATAATATTGGCGATGTTTGCGACAGCGAGGAAAATCGCATCACCGAAAAGTATGTTTTTGTTCCTTGGCTTGGAATAATTTTTGCTTTTGGAACAATTATTGTATTGTTTGCAATAATTAATAAGAAAAAGATGTGAGGTGAGTGTAATTTTAGATAAAAAAATTGTTTTTGAAGTAAAGTTGACTAAAATTTCAAAGGATTTAAAAAAGTTAGAAAAAATTAACAAGTCCTTAGATGCTAAAGACGACTATATCGTTTCTAAAGAAATGAAAGGCAAGAGGTTGTTATTAATAAATTATAGAATACAGAAGCACCCTTTTAAAAGGGTGCTTATTCTATATGAACTTTATTCTCAAAGCTTTCTAGTCTTTTTAAAGTCATAGGATACTTCTCAATTTTGGGGAGTATTTTTTTAGCAGCTTTTCCTGCTTTTTCAATCACATCTATATCTTTCAAAGCCTCCATAACATAATCAGAAAATCCCCATTGTTTAACTCCAAAAAAGTCTCCTGGGCCCCTTAATTTTAAGT
>JAAZCB010001405.1 GCA_012513545.1 Clostridiaceae bacterium | reverse complement strand
ATGAAAAACAGGGCTGTTTCGGATGCTCTCCGGAACTCAGCTATATGTGGACTTGCTGATATAAGTTCAACCAGTAATTTTTTATTCACTTTTCCAAGGATAACTTTTCTTTCTGGAAAATCTAAAGATTCTTTTTGGAGAGGTATATTTAACTGCTCAGCTAACTTACGGGTACAAGCTTCTACTTCTTCATCACTTGAACTGAGCCAAATTTCACACCACTGCGGCTCATCTTCAGGAATCCATTCCCTATCTCCCTGCCAGAAAGATTCCAAAACCGCAAGTTTAATATTATTAAGCGACGCTATCAATGCTTCATTTTTCGGTTTATGTTTATCAGTATCCTTTTCAATGTATTCCTTAACTTTTTTTATGTAATAGGTTTCTTTCCCTTTTGGTATAAAAACAGTTGCTTTATTACAAAATTTGTCTTCATCAATTTTCTCAGTTCTTACATTCAGCAGCCGAATTCCTTCACCTTTCCTCTGGTGCTCAAGACTTTTCGTTGCAAGTTCAAAATTGGGAGCACTCTCAAACTCTAAATATATCCCGTCCTTTGTTGGTAAGGATACCGCTGAACGCTGCTCATTAATATCCTTGGCCTCCTTCCAGGCCTTCTCCAACATTTCCTTGATACGTTGACCATGAGCATATCTGTCAACCTTCGGAAAAGGTTTAGGAGGTATCGGCTGCCTCTTTTTTGTATATTTTTGTGCCTCCGGAATACCTTCAATAAAAAAATGCCTGTATGTTTCTTCTGGCATATTATTCACCCCTTTGATACACAGAATTCCTTTCAGCGATCATCAAAGTTAAAAGTTCTTCATCTACAGTTTCTTTATCATTCAGTATTGCTTCTTTTATTGCATCATCACATGCCCTTGCTATCTCTGCATGACTTAAAGACATACATTTTTCCACAACTTCATTCATCCTTAGTTTACTGTCTCTAAACCCGTTGAGCCTGTTTTTTACTAATCTTTCTATCTCAATTTCTCCCGGAAGTCCATAATGCAAAACGTCATCAAAACGTCTGAATAAAGCCTGGTCAAGTAGTTTCAAATTATTTGTAGCAGCCACAATAATGCTTTGGGATTGATCCTGTTCAATAAACTGAAGAAATGAATTAAGAACCCGTCTCATCTCACCTACATCATTATCCATGCTGCGCTCTGACCCAATAGCGTCGAACTCATCAAACAAGTACACTGCTTGAGTTTCTGCAATTGTTACAAAAATCTGTCTAAGCTTTGCACTTGTTTCTCCCATAAACTTTGTAACCAGTTTATCCACCATAATGGTACATAGCGGTAAATGCAGCTCTCCTGCCAGAACCGAGGCCGTCATAGTCTTACCTGTTCCAGGAGGTCCGGCAAGTAATATTTTCCTGCGGTTATTCATACCATGCTTTTTGAGCTTGTCTTGAAGCCGGAACTCTTTCAGTATCCTCTCAACCCTTGCTTTTATATCATCTTTTACAACCAGTTCCGACAATCTATTGTCTGAGATATTACTGGAGATCATCTCACCCAAATCTTTATTTAAAGGAATTACTTTCGCACTTCCTGATTTTGATTTATCGATCAAAGCTCTGATATCCCTGGCCAAAGAAGTGTGCCCTTGTTTCGCTTCATAAGCCGCAAGTTGTAAAACCACAGTTTTAAATCTATCATCATTTTTATCAAAATGTGACTGTATAAGCATTTTTATCTGTTCTGCCGTTGCCATGACCACTATCACCTCTTTTCATTCTGCATTATATCATATTCACAGATGTTTATCATTAGTTACAGGAACATTCGTTCCTCATAATTGTCTCCATCCTCTATTAATATACTTCTTCTTGCATTAATAATCCTTCCAGTTAAATACTTTTTAAATCAACTTTTATGCACTTACAGTATCATTTAGTATTTTTTCAAGGTCATATTCTGCAGCCAGATATTCAAACGCTGCTTTCTTTAAAAAATTCTGTTCATCAAATCGTAAATAATCCAAATCGTTTAAATATTCATCCAGTAATTTATTAAAATCAAACCCCGGTTTATCCTTTGCTTTTTTGTAAATATGTATAATGAAAGAGTCTAACCACATGTAAATTTTATCCTTTATTTCTGCAATATATCTTTTTTTAATCTCAAAAACATCATCCCAGGAATTAATTTCATCATATCTATTCAAATCACTTGTTATTTCCATACTCAAATCATCATCAGTTATATATGATTTCCCCTGACTGACTATTGACAATTTAAAGCTCATGTTATCAATAAGCGTATCATACGGATAAAAAACTTTTCTCCTCTTTGACTTGTCGTCATCTTTGAATAACGGATCTTTCGCTTTCTTATATTTGGTATTGCACTCATTACATATTGGAACCAAATTCCTGAAATTTATGCTGTTAAACGGATACTTGGCCTTCGGCAGATAATGGTCGTAATCATCCCTTTTTATATCAAAATTTGAGTTTAAACGATACAAGCCGCAAAAAGGGCAATACTTGTATTTTCTATTCAGTTCTCTCGATTCATTAAAATGCTCTTTCATGTTGCAGTGGTTGGAAATATATGCCGAGGTATTTAAAACTTTATTGTAAAGATACTTAAATAAGTCTTCCAAATGGCCCCTGAGGGGTTGTGGAATGTCTTTATAATGAATTGGCTCAACCTCACCACAACAGAGTTTATCAATCAAGTTATTATTCTTAAAGCCTTCGATTATACAATCCCGGGAATGCTTGTCCAGTTTTTTATATTCTTCAAAAACATTTTTGAGGAGAGCATCAAGATTGTCACATGAACTCACAATTCCCTTAAAATCCTTATGAATTAAATTATCCGTAAAAGTGGTTTCTTCTTCCTTAAACATTGTCTCAAAAAAGAATTCAATATATCGGTGTAAACTCTCTATCACATGGTTTTCTGTATATTTATACGTGTAAAGCATTTACTTATCATCACCCTTTGAATTGATTTGTTTTTCCTTCTTGTTAAGATAGCTCAGCAGGAAAAACTTTTCAGCAGATTCTCCTAGTTCCAGAACCTCATCTTTAATCCTTTCAATATCTTCACTTGTTTCAATGCTCTCATTCTTCAACCTTTCAATGTTTTCGGCAGCTAAATCAGATATTGTATTTTCCTTATCGAAAATTTCCTTGTACAAGATACTAAAAGAAGTTCCATACGTATGTACTTTAGGATTCTCCGCCTTAACAATACCATCTTTTCTTTCAAACTTGAACACATTATGAGTCTGGCAGTCAGATAGTATAAACGGTGAATGTGTAGTAAGGATAAGCTCCTGCTGGCGCCCCGCTGCTTCATTTTCAGTTATTTTGTTTAAAGTGCTTACAAATTTCGAACGCCACTGGGGATTAAAATGTGTTTCCGGCTCATCCATCAAAAACAGTGTTCCCGGTTCATCAATAAGCAGTACAGCCCCTATTGTCTGCATTAACTGGTGTTCTCCATCAGAGAATTTTCTATAGTGAATAGGTTCTTTTACTCCATTTTTACATAATAATATATTTTCAATCCTGAAAACCAGGTTATCATCTGTAGTTTTGGGTATTATTCCGGCTAATGTTGACGCACTTTTCGACTTCATTATCCTTTTTCTCTGGTAGCTTGGAATAGCATACGCATTGAGTGAATTCAAGAGATAGAATATTCCATATAATTTGGAAGCGGACTCAAAATGATGTTTAAATGCTTTATGTGTGGCTTCACTCACAAAATAGTCGAGAATTATCGTTTTGTTGTCGGTTTTCAGTTCATCGTTATAGCAGGTAGCACATTTTTTAAGCTTGTCTATTACACTTTCGATTGTTTCATCTTTTTTGATATTATATGTTTCGTCAATTT
>JAAZCB010001404.1 GCA_012513545.1 Clostridiaceae bacterium | reverse complement strand
ATACGCCTTTCCTGTAGCCACATTCACGGTCCTGACAAACCAACATCTTACCTTTCTTTCCTGTAACATCCAATAAGTATTTGCCGCATTCGGGACATTTTTCTCTAGTCAAATTATCATGCCTGTATACATTTGAACTTACAATAACAGTTGTTACCAACTTAGTTGCATAATTTTTCATTTCTTTAATATATTCATCCGCATTTACTCGTCCCTTACTTATTAATAACAGTTTTTGCTCCCATTTTGCAGTAAGTTCGGGTGATTTAATATCCTCCGGAACCAAATTAACCAGTTGAATACCTTTTGATGTCGGAAAAATTTCTTTTCCTCTTCTCTCCATATAAAATGAGCTGAACAGTTTTTCAATAATATCTGCTCTCGTTGCTGGAGTTCCTAATCCACTTGTTCTATCCATTGTTTCACGGAGTTCTTCATTATCAATAAACTTTCCGGGATGCTCCATCGCAGTAAGCAGAGTTGCTTCCGTATATCTTGCAGGAGGTTTCGTTTTGCCATTATAAGCCTGTGGGGAAGCAACTTTATATATCTGCCCTCTTGCTATGTCCGGCAGGCTTTGCTCATTCCCGATTTCTTCCTCGTTTTCTTCATCAATATTATTCTGTCCGTCATATATAGCCTTCCAGCCTTTTGATTTAATGATTTTTCCCTTTGCAAAAAATATCTCACCTTTTACGTTCATCCTGACCGTTGTTTGTTCATATTCAAAAGCCGGACTCAAAACCGCAAAAAATCTTTTCACTATCAGGTCATAAATATTGCGCTCCTCATTTATAAGTGAGCTTAAGTTAACATACTGTTCTGTAGGTATAATTGCATGATGGTCCGTAACCTTGCTGTTATCAACAAATCTCTTCGTAACATTTATCCTTCCTTTTAACAGTGAACGTGCAAACTCAGCATATGGACCTACCGCCACACTTTTCAAACGTTCTGTCAATGTAGGTACAATATCGTCTGTAATATGCCTCGAGTCAGTTCTGGGATAAGTTACAACTTTATGGGTTTCATATAACTTCTGCATAATTCCGAGTGTCTTTTTGGCGGAATATCCAAATCTTCTATTGGCATCCCTCTGAAGCTCAGTAAGGTCATATGCAAGCGGTGGAAGCTCAACTTTTGCCTCTTTCCTGATATCTGCCACTTCGGCATTCTGACCCTTTATTTTTGATAGAATTTCATCAGCACGCTGCTTATTAAAAATTCTGACTTGTCCGTTTGTCTTATCCTGCCACGTAATAGTAAACCCGTTCACTTTTGCACTGATTGTCCAATAATCTACGGGAACAAACTTTTTTATTTCTTCTTCTCTTTTAACTACCATGGCGAGTGTTGGCGTCTGTACACGTCCTGCAGAAAGCTGAGCATTAAACTTGCAGGTCAGAGCCCTTGAGATATTAAGCCCTACCAACCAGTCTGCCTTCGCCCTGCACTCCGCGGATTTGAATAAATTGTCATATTCCCTGGAAGGCTTAAGATTGTTAAAACCATCCAATATGGCTTTATCTGTTTGGGATGATATCCATAACCTTTTTATCGGTTTGGAGAATCCTGCCTTTGCAATTATCCAGCGTGCAACAAGTTCGCCTTCCCGTCCTGAATCTGTTGCAATAACCAGTTCAGAGATATCTTCTCTCTTAAGAAGACTTTTAACTATACCATATTGTTTAGAGGTCTCCTTTATTACAACCAGCTCCATTTTAGCAGGCAGCATTGGTAATGTATCAAGACTCCACGTTTTATATTTTTCACCATACGATTCAGGATCAGCTAAAGTAACTAAATGCCCCAAAGCCCAGGTTATGATATATTTATCACCCATAATGCATCCATTACCATTTTGCTTGCATTTTAGCACTTTAGCAATATCTCTTCCGACGGAGGGCTTCTCAGTCAATATCAATGTTTTTCCCATATTCTTTTATAATCCTCCCCTAATTTAAGTTCTTTGTATTAGAAATATGTATATCTACTATCTACTAAATAACAAAAGCTATTCACTTACAGCTATGAGCACAAAATAAATGGTAATTAATCACATATATCCCGGCGGCATTATCCCCTGCTACAGATATATATATCTTGTAAACAAATATAGCGGGGTATTCTTTTCATCCATAACGAGCATTACAGTTCCGTACTGTTTTAATGTTGATATCAAACTGTACTCTGCATCACCACCCTGGTGATAAAAAAGGAATATATACCTTCGGATTTTTAATTATTGCCTGAACATTACTGTCAAGCCTTTTTGAATCAATGGTTGTTTTGTATATGTAAGGCTCACACTCTAAATTCCAATACTTTGTACCATAAATCAAACGTTCATATTCATCCACACTTTCCGGAAAATGTCCATATCCATGCGTATACCCGGTCATATATTCATAAATGGGAACAGCATTTGGAAATACATATAACCACTCATCATCCTCAATGTTATTTTGAAGATAATTAATCAGATTAGAAGCTTCCTGCCTCTCTCGCATT
>JAAZCB010001403.1 GCA_012513545.1 Clostridiaceae bacterium | reverse complement strand
GTACTTTTTTATCGTAAAGCAACCTGCTGTCTTTTAGTTGGTCAAGGGTTTTAATCTGCTTACTCATCGTCAGCACGCTCCATAAAGACATCGGCAGTCACTCTGCCGTCGGCATTATCTACAAATATAGTGTAGCTGTCACCTTTTAATGGGATGTCTTCCTCAAAAGCTGTCAGATTGATTTTATCATATGCAAATTTCAGCTTGTCCTCTTCTCCAATGAATCTGGCATACATACAGTTCGTTACCCTTATTACAGATTCCATATTATATGGATTATCTACACTATGTAAATATGTATTAGATTGTCTTAATAACTTAATTACAACTTTTGGCTCATTAATTCCATCATGCTCAATTTTAGTATATTGAATAAGTGGACCTATTGGCATAGCACCTTTGTTTTTTATATAGTTCTCCATTTTAAATATTTCTTTTTCCAAACCGTCACTTTCTTGTAAATCAACTTCATTAATTAACACATTAGTTAACTTCAGTGTTTTATTATTATTAATTTGAATTTTTTCGTTTTTCATAGTTAGCCTCCAACAATATTAGTTCTTTTTTCTAAATACTCTAAATAATTCCATAAAGGAAAACACAAGACATACTATGAAAAAATATTCCAGTGTGTTTAAGTATTTTATATTCGCAATGTTTACAAAAACAAGACCTACAATACCTATAATAAGAAAAAATACATTAAAAAAAATTTTATGATTCTTTCGACTAAATAATTTTTCAATTAAAACATACCCAATAAAGGCTATAAAAGAAATTATGAAATTGTTCACTTTTCTATCCTCCATTTATAACTATTTTGACATCTGACATAAAATAAATAATAATTGCCATACTCTACATAAATTTTATTCAGTATTTAACAGGAGAGTGATATTGGCAAGTTTTGTTCATTCCTTTTCCTGATATAACCACCACTCTCCTGTTAAAATGACTAATAAATCTCATTGTTTTGACAAAATCAGAATATAAGCCTCTAAAATTCACTAAATGCTATACTTATATTCTCACAAATATAGATTCCACCAGTACTAAACTACCATATTTTAACTTTCTCGTCTATAACACCATCAAGTGAATCTATATATTTATCAAAAATATTACAAACAAAATCACCTGCTATACAACCTGCTAAGCCACTTGCAAATTTAGTTGCTAATGAATTTCCAACATTTATCCCTAAAATACCTATTCCTTTAACAATTGCAGCTACTAAAGTCGCCTTCAAAGAATACGATGCCAGAACAAGTTTTAAACCTGCAACAGAAATTACTCCTCCTAACGCAATGCACCCTGCAATAACAGCAGCTGATACAGTATACTTGAACACATTTCTAGAGATTGAAAATCCACCACCAACATACTCCATTTCATTGCTATTCATTACCACACAATTGTTTGGCATTACCAATGCACCATCATAACACATTTCCATATTATTTGCCTCCTTAAGACTAATATTTTCAGCACAAGTTCGCGACCAGG